>JANNEJ010000695.1:0-9594 GCA_031378585.1 Acidobacteriota bacterium
CACGATGGTGGCGGCCTCGAGCGCTTCGAGCCGCTCACGCTCCGACAGCAGCCCCGCAAATTTCACCCACGGCACCTCCGGTAGCTGCATGAGCTTCACGCCCATCAGCACCAGGTCGGCGTCGCCGGCCTGCTCCTTGTAGCTCGTGAAGTACTCCAGCAGTTCCTCGCAGCCCTTACCTGGATCGATCCGGCCGCCGTACAGCAGGAACTGGCCATGCAGGCGATGGCGGCGCTGGAAGCGGGCCCCACGGTGGGCCATGTGCTCGGGAAGCGGCTCGTCGTCGGTGTCGTCGTCGGCGGGGGCCGCTTCGCCGAAGGCCACGGCCACGGCCGACGGCCGGCCTCGGTCGGTGCCCCGCTCGTCGCGTGCCGGCGCTGCGGCGGCACCGTCGCTGCCCGGCAGCAGATCCACGCCGCACCCGACGACCTCTTCCGCGATGGCCGAGATCTCGAAGCGCGTCTTCAGGAACTGGCGCTCCACGTCGGTGTTGTAGGCAATGGCGACCGGCAGCCGGAAGAGCTCCTTGTAGATGCCCAGGTGAATGGCTGGTTCGTCGTGGGCCGTCGGCACCAGGATGCTGCGGGCGGGATCCACCTTCAGGCCCATGACCGTTGGCGCGTACAAGTAGGTGAAGAAGATCAGCGCGTCGTACGCCTTGTGGTGCTTGTTGAGATAGTCGCGCAGCGCCGGCGACCACGGACCCTGCATCTCGAGCCACTTCAGCTCGTCTTCGCGCGAGTGCGGGTGGTTGAAGATCCAATCCGAGTACTGATTGAACGCGTCGATATTACGAGGGGTCGGTACCGGGAACCGGCGTACCGTGACGCCCTTGATCCGGTCGTTGCCTTCGGGATACTCGTTGCGCCAGGTCACGTAGTCGCGAGCGCAGGTGGTCAGCACCTCGACGTCGTGCTTGGCGGCAAGCCGCTCGGCGATGAGCCGGCAGTGGTACTCGGAGCCGCCCAGGATCTCGGCCCCGTAGCGCTGAACGACGAATCCAATCTTCACGATGTCACTCCGTCTTGACGCGGGGATTGCGCGGCGGCGCGGGCGGCGGGGCCACCCACGAGGTTGGCCAGGATCTCGCGGATCCTGCCGTCGCCGAAGTCCTGCAGCCGCGTGCGCTGGCCGGCGATGACGCGCGCACGCAGCGTCTCGTTGTAGGCCAGTTCGCCCAGCAGTTCGGCCGCCATCTCGAGATCCTTCGGGTGGAACTGCACGCCGGCACCGCCGAGCGTATCGGGCACCGCCGTGGACGCGTAGGCCAGCACGGGCACGTCTGCGGCCATCGCCTCGAGCAGCGGCGCGCAGAAGCCCTCGTGCTCCGAAAGCGAAATGTAGACGCTGGCCGTGCGGTAGTAGGCCGCCAGGTCCTCGTCGGGCACAGGTCCCGTGAACCAGAATCGGTCGGCTGGCATCTGGTACTCGGCGATGAGTGCGCGCACCATGTTGTAGTACCGGGGAATGCCGTCGGTCTTGCCCACGAAGATGAAGCGGTGGTTCACGTCCACGTAGCGTTTGTAGACCTCGGCCAGCCTGATGTGGTCTTCGATCTTCTTGTTGGGCACGATCCGCCCGACGAACAGGAAGTTCAGAGGGCCGTCGGTGAGCACCTTCTCGAGCGCTGGACGCCTGGGTGCCTTGGTGATGCGCTCGACGTCGATGGCAATCGGAAACACGCCGGTGTTGGTGAACCCGAGCGTTTCCAGTTCGGCGCGGTTGTACTCCGAATCGCCCAGGGCCACGTCGGTCCGCCCCGCCAGCGTGCCCAGTTCCTGGCGGCCGAGCTGTGCGAGCCGGAAGACGCCCGCATGATACGGGGCGAAGAAATGCGCCGGCGTGACGTTGTGGTACTGCAGCACCCGCCCGCGCGGGAGGCGTGCGAACGCTTCGGTCATGGGCGACGGAAGCGCGTAGTGGAAGATCGTGAGGTCGCCGCGGCCAGCATCCGGATCCGCGAACGGTCGCACGTCGTCCTGCAGGTCTTCGTCGATGGTGAGGGCGAAGAGGTTGGACTGGTGCCCCATGTCGCGCAGCAGCCCGCGGACGCGGCGCGCCGAGTCGCCAATGGCATCACCCCTGTGGGCGGCCGGCACCCACTGGTTCACGATCACGAACGAGCGTCCTCCGGACGCTCGCCCTCGGGGCCCGGGGCTCGCGGCTCGGGGCTCGGGAAGTTGCCTCCGGAATGCTCGCCAGGGAGCCCATCGTCTTTCGGAAGGGCCTGATAGGCGGCGGGGCGGTACATCCGAATCTCTTCGAGTGCTTCCGCCTGCCGCACCTGATCCCAGAAGTCGAAGGCCACGGGCGGTACCGGGCGGCGGGGCGTGTGCAGCGCGCGCTCGACATATCCCAGCAACATGCCGCCGAAGTCCTTGGCGAGCAGGCGGCCGAGTGCCGCGTCCTGTGCGTCGACCACCCTCTCGCGCAGCGACGCGTTCGACACCACTGCGTCGACGAGCGCGGCGACTTCGACCGGGTCCTTCCGGTGGTACAGGATCCCGCCGCCGTCCATGGTGGCCGGCACGGCGGTGGCGGCATACGCGAGCACGGGCACGCCCATGTGGAATGCCTCCATGAGCGGCACGCAGAAGCCCTCGTGCTCGCTGGCGCACAGGAACACGTCGGCGATGCCGTAGTACGCGGCGAGCTCTTCGTTGCTGACGTGGCCGAGCAGGCGCACATCGGCCGCGCCAATGCGTGCGATGAAGTCGTGCACCATGGCCAGGTAGCGCTCGAAGCCGCCGTGCGAGCCCACGAGCAGCAGCCGCGACCGGGGATTGAACCACCGCTTGTAGGCGTGGAACGCGCGAATCACGTCCTCGACCCGCTTGTTGGGAATCATGCGTCCCACAAACAGCAGATTGACCCACTCGTCGTCGAAGGCGCCGGCCTGCATGAAGTTGGGCTCGCCGCCAAGGTGCGTAAAGTCGGGCACCACCGGAAGCACCGCGGTATGGGGGAACCCCAGGGTCTCGAGCTCCGCGCGGTTGTACTCCGAGTCGCCGAGCGCGAGCTCGACGCGGTTGGCATACGCACCGAGTTCGCGTCGCCCCAGGTAGCAGAGCTGCACGAGCAGCGGATGCACGTCGACGAAGAACTCTGGCGGCGTGATGTTGTGATACACGAGCGCCATGCGGTCAGGCAGGGCGTAGGCCACGCGCGAGGCGCGCGAGCCAATCGAGAAGTGGTGAATCAGCAAGTTGTCAGGATGACTGGCGTCAGGCAGATCGCGGTAGTCGACCGTGAGATCTTCGAGCCGCCGGTCGGCGGTTTCGACGAAGATCTCCGACTCGTACCCGGCCGCGCGCAAGACGCGCTGGATGCCGAGCACTTCGTGTCCGATGGCGTCGCCGTAGCCAAGCGTCGCCAGCACCTGATGCACCGCGTGTGCCACTACGCGCTGTCCTTTCGCGGCGGCCGTCCCTGGGGCCGGCGTGAGCGGCCACGGTTGGAGCCGCGTCCCCGGCCGGGACTCGGCGTGCCCGTGGCCGTTTGCGCCGGCGCGTCACTCGGTGCGCCGGACGGCGGGCGCCCCTGGCGACCCTCGCGCGGCTTACCCTCGGAGGGATGTCCCTCGCGCGTGTGACGCTCGCGCGGACGCTGACGCTCTCGCGGCTGACCCTCGCGTCCCTGACCTTCACGAGGCCGAGCGTCTCGCGCTTGTGCGTCGCGCGGTCGCCCGTCTTGTGGGCGGCCGCTCTGCGGACGAACCTCGTGTGAACTCCTCTCTTGCGGGCGGCCGGATTGCAGACGACTCTCGTCGCTCCTCGGTGCACGAGCATCGGGGGTGCGGTGGACGGGCTCGGGCCTTGCTGTGCGCATCGCCGAGGTTGGCACCGGGCCCGAGGGCAATCCCTGGAAGATGTCGCGAGCCGGCGGCAACGTCCGTTGACGCCGCCCCCACCACCCCGGCAGCGGTGCCATCGCTCGCGCGCCGCCGACGTCTCCAGCATCGCGTGTCAGGCGGTCGAACATGTCCAGATACTTCCGCTCGATCACCGGCCAGGTGTAGTTCGTCCGGAAGAACGCGCTGCCGTTGCGGCCCAGGGCCGACGCCACGGCCGGCGACGATTCCAGCACGCGCAGCGCCTCGACGAACTCCGCGTAGTTCTCGTAATAAAGGCCCGCGTTGCTGCGCATGGCCTGTCCGCGCAGCACGTCGCACCTGCCATTGGCGAGCACCGGCTTGCCCATGGCCCAGGCCTCGAGTGCCACCATCGACAGGCTCTCGAGATACGACGGCATGATCAGGAACTCGGCGGCTGCCAGCGCGTCGTACTTTTCCTGATCGCTCACGAAGCCCAGATGCCGAATCCTCGGGTGGTCGGGCACCGCCAGGACCGGCGTGCCGATGAGCACCAAGGTGATGCCGCCGGGCGTGATCTCGCTGTAGCGCTTCCAGTAGTCGAAGAGCTCCGCGCAGCCCTTGTTCTCGTCGATGCGGCCGATGTAGATCGCCGTACGCCCGTGAAGGCCCGTGCGCTGCTGGAATCGCGCCGGGTTCGACGACGCCGGCACCTCGGAGCCGATGCCCACCACCACACCGGGCACGTCGTCAGTGCCCGCGACCGCCTGCAGCAGTGCGCGCTCCTCGGGCGAGTTGTACATACAGGCGCGCACGCCTCGCAGCACGGCGGGGAACACACCCAGGCCGAGGGCCTCGTCGCGCTCGGCGGTCGGCACGAGAATCGCCTTGCCGGGTACGGTTCTGGCGCCGTGGAAGGCGTGGTAGTACCGGAGACTGAAGAACAGGAAGAAGTCGTACTCCGTCTGGTGATCCGCGATGTAGCGCACGAGTTCCGGACTCGTGGGCCCTTCGGCGTCTAACCAGGCGAGTTCGTCGTTCACGGAGTGCCGTTGCCCGAACACCCGCTCGGACCACGAGCCGAAGGTCTGCGGGTCGCGCGGGCGTACCACCGAGAAGCGCCGGACGGGCACCGGTCCCACGTTCGACGTGCCGGCAGGATAGGCATCAGCCCACGTGATGTAGTCCTTGGCACACGTGGTCAACACCTCGACCTGCACGTGCCGGGCAAGGTGCTCCGCGAGATAGCGCGCATGGAGCTCGGCGCCGCCGTTGATGTCGGCGCCGTACCGCTGAACGACGACGGCGATCTTCACGATGCCTGGGGTTCGCGGTCTGGAGGTGCGCCCGCGTCAGCCGAACTCGTCTCGACCTCTGGCGAATCGTCGCCACCCTCGTCCGACAAGTCGCCGGCCTCGGTATCGACGCCGCTGTCCCCAGGCGCTCCGCCTGGACCGCCGACCGCTCCTGGTCCGCGCCGTCCTCGCCGCCGCCGCCGCCGCTTCCTCTCGCCGCCCGCGCCGGAAGCATCGAAGCTGCTCGTCGGCACCGAGGGGCCAGGTACGCCGGCCGGCTCCACGCTGCCACTTGGCGCGGGCGGGTCGGGCCGCCGTTCCCGGGGCGCCACGGCCTCGGGCCGGTACTGCACGACGCCTTCGAGTGCCCGCAGGCGGCGCTCCGAGAAGTCGAGGCGGCTCGACAGGGCCTCGACCCGCATCTTGAGATTCTTCAGCTCGATGCCCGAGCGCGTCGTTTCGAGCACGAGGTTGTGCAGCACCTCGTAGTACAGCGAATTCCAGGCGGCGCGATCGACGCGCGACTGGCCCATCGTGCGCGCGAAGTGCTTGTTGAGATCGGCCTGCTGATGCAGGGCGTGCACGATCGTGTTCGGATTGAAGAACAACTTCAGGATCGGATTGAGCAGCCGACGCATCGTGCGCAGCAGTCCCCGGTGCGTGTCGTAGAGCGTGCTGTCCTCGAATTCGTACGGCGCGTCAATGGGCGGCAGCGTCGAGTCCTCGGGCGGCCGGCTCTTGCGAAACTGCTCGAGCAAGTCCGATCGCAAGTTCTTCGGATCGAGGAACTTCTCGAGCCGCACGCTGGCGAGCTCGCGGATCTGGTCTTCCGTGTAGTCGACGCCGCGCTTGTCCCGGACCCGGCGCCGGATCTGTTCCATGATCTGCTCGACATCGACGGCGTCGGAACGGACGTGAAAATCGGACATGTATCAATCCTAGGTCTTGGGCTCGTGCATAGCGTGACGGCGCCGGCTTGCGAACTCCGGCGCCTCCTTGATGCACGTGCCGAGGATGCCCACGGACTGGCCGAGCGCACGCCTACCGAGGCGCGGTGCCTCGGAGGGCGCGCTGCCCACCGTGGGGAAACCATTGGCGTCGGGTGTCAACGTCTCCCAATTCTGGAAGAGTCGACCCCAGGGCGAATTCAACGCGTCGCGCATATTCCGGTCGGCGTTGAGCGGATACCAGAAGCTGTCGTGGTACACGACACTGGCGATGTAGGCCCAAGGCGCGAGCACGGTCTTCAGCGACCACTCGACCGGCTTTCGTAGGGGACCCCAGTAGATCTGGTGTTGCATTCGTGAGGCGAACGTCATCTCGCGGAACGGGCCGTCAAAGTGCCAGTTCTCGTTGGCGGCGTCGACGTCACCGACGATCTCGATGTCGCGCGGGTCGCCGCACCCGAGCCCGAGGTCATGCGCGAGGCGGATGAACTTGATGGACAGCGGGTCCATCCCCATCAACTTTGCGGCCACCGCGTCGATGGCCACCTGGTCCTGGCTGGCCAGGATCACGTTCTTCACGTGCGGCTTCATGCAACGAGGCCCCGGCCCGTCGCCCGCAAAAGTGCCATCCATCACCGCGAAGACGCCACGGTGAATCTTCTTCTGGATCATCAATAGATCCACGAGCGTCTCGTGAATCACCGGATGCGTCCAGTGCCGCTTCTCGTTCAGCAGCCCGCCGAACGCGTTCTTCATGGCGCCGGTGGTCGTGGTGAAGACGTGGGTCTTCACCGTGGGCAGGTGCACGATGTTTTCGCCGATGAACCGGCGCGGAATCATGAACCCGTCGGGGTAGACCTCATTGAGGCACAGGAACTTCTGTGCAAGGTCGCCCACCGCGTCCTTGATGTTGACCCAGGCCTCGTCGCCTTCGTACAGGTGGACGTTCTTCAGGCCGTGCGCGTCGACGACGTTGACCTGCTTGTTCTCGCGTTCGCCGAGGTGGGCGTCGATGACCACGGTGCGGTTGTGGCACGCGTGGATGAGGTCCTTGCTGTAGCCGTCGGCGGTCATCGCCCGGATAACGCCGTCGAGCTGCCAGGGCGTGGTCGAGCAGCCCGGGAAGAAGAAGTGCCAGGAGATATTGACCTTGAGGCCCGTCTCCACGTTCTTGGGCAACACGTCCTGGTAACCGGCGAGGTTCATCAGCCGGTGGTAATCGCTGATGACCGATTCAGGCGACGTGCGAAGGATGGCGACTCTGCTCGTGCTCATGGCTGCGATCAGAGTCCGAGGGGCCGGTAGATGACCAGCGCGGTCACGAGCCCCCAGAGCGCGACGCAGATGAGCAACGGTCGATCCGTGACTAACAGCTCCGAGGGGTTGCCTCCCCCGTCCCGGCGATGGACGAGATAGAGGTACCTGAGGATGCCGTAGATCGGAAAGGGTATCGTCAGCACCATGCGACGAGTGCCGAATCGCTCAGCTGTCTCTGGGTTCGTGCAGTAAATGATGTAGGCCATGAGCGTCGATGCCGTGACGACGCCCATCATCTGGTCGAGCAGGTACGGGCTGTACTCACCCAGGATCCGGCGGTGTCCCGCGGCGCCCTCGGCCAGCAACGTCAGCTCGTGACGCCGCTTGCTGAGGCCGAGGATCAATGCTCCAAGGATCGTACAGACCAGCAACCATTCGCTGACCGGCACACCAATGACGACGGCGCCGGCGTCGGTGCGAAGCACGAAACCGATCGCGACTGTCAGCACGTCCAGGATGACGACGTGCTTCCACCAGCGCGAGTAGACGCCGAAGAGCAGCAGATATGACCCGGCGATCAGTCCGAATGGTGGACTGAGCCACCATGCGGCGGCCATCGCGCCGGTGCCAAGTGCCGCCGCCCACGCCACGGCTGCCGCTGGCGACAGGTCGCCGGCGGCAATGGGGCGGAGCCGCTTGATTGGATGCAGCCGGTCGGCGTCCTGGTCGACGAGGTCGTTGACCAGGTAGACCACGCCAGACAGGACGCAGAAAATCGCGAAAGCCGCTGCCGAACGGGCGACAGCCTCGGGATAGAGCAGCTTCTGCCCGAATAGCAGGGCAGCGAACACAATAAGGTTCTTGGTCCACTGCTCCGGCCGCAGCGACCGCAACAGGCTCGGCATCGCGGAACGTTTCCCTACCCGCGTGGTTCCGGTGTCTCGCGTCTCGAGATCCGGTGGTATCGAACGCGCCATCGCGCGCGAATCGGAAGGCGTTACGCCGAGAAGCTCTTGATGGCTTCGGCTTCGGACTCGTAGGTGTCGAATACCGTCAGCAGCTTCGTGATGGCCAGCAGGTCTTCAATACGCTTCGTGAGGTTGAGGAGCTTGAGGCTTCCGCCCTGACGGCTCACGGTCGTGTGCGTGCGCACCACTTCGCCGAGGCCGGCAGAGTCGATGTAGGGCACGTTTCCAAGGTTCAGCACAAGCTTCTTCGTGCCTGCCGCCAGCAGCTTGTTAATAGCCTGTTTCAGCATCTCGTCACCCTCGCCGAGCGTCATCTTGCCCGAGAGGTCCAGAATCGTGACGTCGCTGACTTTCCGTTCGGCGATTTCCATGCCGGTCATCCTCCGCAATCGTGTTCACGCCGGTTGGGCGGCCGTGGCACCTGACAAATATGGTGAAGCCCCTGAACACCATGCGTTTGCACAGCATTCAAGGGCCCCGATGTTACTTACGAATCGTCGACCACGTCAACGGCTTCCGCCCTGTGACCTGCCCGAATCAAGACGCGCTACTCCGCCTCGCGACGCTGCTTCTTCCGGTTGCGCTTTCGCGCCAGCGCCTGCTTGGCCCGGCGCTTGTCGCCCGGCTTCAGGTAGAAGGAGTGCTTCTTGATGTCCTTGATGATGTCCTCTTGTTGCACCTTGCGCTTGAAGCGGCGCAGGGCCGACTCAATGGACTCGCCTTCCTGGATCTTCACCTCGGCCATCTCGAATTCACCTCCTCCCGTAACGGCATTCCCCTGAGAGCTCACGAGCCCTGGGGGTGAATATGCTAGGCTATCACACGGTTTTGCCCGTCGACGCCCCAATATTGCCTGGTGCGCACGATTGCGCAACCTTCCTGCAAGTAACTGCAAATACGGCAGATAATCGGATGAACGTCCTGATAGTCGGCGGTGGCGCGCGCGAACATGCGCTGGCGCGCCAGATGGTCTCCGAACCCGGTAACGCGGTGGTGTGTGCTCCTGGCAACCCCGGCATCGCCCTCGACGTGTCCGTCGCGCCGCTTGACGCCACCGACCCCGACGCGGTGCTGGCTCTGGCGGAGGCCATCGACGCCCATCTGACCGTGGTCGGCCCCGAGGCTCCGCTTGCCGCCGGTGTCGTTGACCGATTTCTCCGTGCCGGTCGGCCGATCTTCGGACCAACGAAGGCCGCCGCTCAGCTGGAAACGAGCAAGGCTTTCGCCAAAGGCATCATGGAACGCCACGGCGTGCCGACAGCCACGTCCATTGTGTGCGACACGGCCCTCGAGGCGATGCGCGCGCTCGAGTCCGG
>JANNEJ010000696.1:0-1840 GCA_031378585.1 Acidobacteriota bacterium
CACGCCCTTCCGCTGCACGTTGACGCTGGGCTGGAACCAGGTGCCCAGGCCCTGATCGTTCGTGCGTTGCCGCCACCACCAGACGAGATCGCTCGTGCGCGTCGTGCCCGGCACGATCACGGCGTCCGAGAACATCGTTTCAGACATCCGCCACACGAGTGCGGTCATCTTTTCGAAGAACGCCTCTTCGTCCGGCAGTCGCGACGCGATCAGTTCGAGCGGCAGCGCCTCTGCGTCTGTGAACTTCGAGGTCCAGGCCGGCCCCAGGGCTTCCGACATCCCCTGCAGCTCGCCGCTCGACAAGCCGTCGGTGAACGCAAAGGTTTTCGAGCGGTTGATGCCGAGCACCTTCGGGTTGCGCTCCTGGATGACCTGCACGAGCGCTTGCCACTGCTCGTCGCCCCAGAGCTCCGCCTGCCGGTCGCCGATAGCCTGACCGATCGCTTTGGTCGACGTCCGCGCGTCGAACACGCCGCCTTGCGACGACCCGCCGAGCGCGATGCGCTCGATACAGCTCGCGGACACGGGCGTGCCGGCGGCGGCGCACTTGTCGAAGAACACGTAGATCGTGCGGCGGCGGGCGAAGAACGTGTCGGCCGAGGTGATCGACGAGAACACCGGGTCCTCGTTGTACTCCCGCATCGGCACGACCCACAGGTCGATGCCGTGCTTGCGCATGAGCGCCGGCAGGAAGGTGTCGAGCCGCGCCTTCAGCCACGCTTGCTGCATCGCGGCCTGGTCGCGCAGCGTGCCGAACGGACGATCGGCTGCGGGCAGGCCGGCGGGCGCCAGGCGCGCCACGCCGGCAGCCGCCGTGGCTTGGGGCGCCGGCTGCGCCGTCGCGAGGAAGGGAATCCCGGCAGCGAGTAGGGTCAGCGCAACGTGGCGAACAGAGGTCGACGACATCGTGTGGTCCTTCCTGAGCGAAAACGGGGCTATGGGCGCTCGACGTGCAGTGTAATCGCCGACGCGCGCGCCTGGCTGCGATAGACACGCTGGGTCGCTATTTGGAAGTCTTCGGGCCGGGTCTTCGGGATGTCGCCAAACACCTGCGGGTTGCGGTCCACGAGCGGGAACCACGAACTCTGGATCTGCACCATCAGCCGGTGGCCACGCCGGAACGTGTGCGCCACATCCGGCAGATCGAAGCGGATGCGATCGGGCTGGTTGGCCACAAACGGCACGGGCTTCTCGAAGCTCTGGCGGAACTTGCGGCGGAACGGCTCGCCGCGCACGAGCTGCTGATAGCCGCCCATGCGCACGCGATTGGCAGGTTCCGGCTGAGGGCCCTTCCAGTCAGGCGTCGGATAATCGCTGGGAAAGACGTCGATGACCTTCACCACGAAGTCCGAGTCGGTGCCCGACGTGGACACGTGCAGGTCCACGCCGATCGGACCGAGCACGGTCAGATCGTCATCGAGCGGCGGGGTCTGGTAGACGAGCACGTCTGGGCGCGTGGCCGCGAAGCGCTGGTCTTCGGTCATGTAGTCGCGCTGCATGCCCATCTGCACGTGGCCCACGTAGGGCACGGGCTTATTGGGGTCGCTCAGGTACTGGTCAAACGCCTCGGCGTCGGCTGGGGCGGTTGCGGCGAGCCCGCCCCGTGCCTGCAGATACATCGTCTGCGTGGCGCCGGCTGGCGGCCAGGCCGCGAACGTGCGCCAGCGATTGGTGCCGGTCTCGAACATCGTGGCCACGGCGACCGGATCGAGCGTCTTGTCCTTCAGGTACTGCATGAAGAACGGGAACTCGACGTGCTCGCGGTACCAGGCCGAGGTCTCGGTGGCGAAGTCGAGATTGCCCACGCTGCGGCCGTCGCCGCGCGCCCAGCTGCCGTGCG
>JANNEJ010000736.1:0-8053 GCA_031378585.1 Acidobacteriota bacterium
CGAACGCGGCGTGCACGTGGGCAGCGGCTGGGATCCGCACTGGCACCAGCCAACCGACGTGTACGCCACGTTCACCGACAAGGACTTCATGCTCGGCTTGAACGCTGCGCAGACGACGCTCTCGGGCGTGGCGCAGCTCACCGGTGCGAAGCTGAAGCAGTAGCTGGCTAGCAGCTAGTTGGAGCGGCGCCCGATGCGCTTGGCTTCCACGATCACGCCCGCGCTCGTGCACGTCCAGTAGATGTTGCCGTTGCGCGCCACGGCCACGTCGGTGGGCTCGGGGTCGCCTTCGTTGATCGAGCGCACCGCGCCGGTGCGCAGGTTGACGGCGCGCACGCGGTTCTTGCCGCCCTGCGACCCGGGGATTCCCGGCGTGGGCACTTCGGTCCACACCAGCGTCTCGCCCTTGTGATCGAGTGCGATGCCGCTTGGCGACGCAAGCCCGGTGAGCAGCGGCGTCACTGCGCCCGTCTCGATCGAGCGCTCCAGGATGACGCCCGCCGACTTGCACGTCCAGTAGACGTCGCCGCGACGCGACACGACGACGTCCACGGGTTCAGGTTCGCCGTTCGAGAGCACGAACTTGCCGAGACCGCTGACCAGGACCGACACGTTGTTCGTCCCACCCGCCGAGCCTGGAACTCCCGGCGTCGGCAACTCGGTGAACAGCACCGTGTTCCTCCGGAAGATGCTGATGCCCGACGGCTTGTTCAGGTTCGAGGCGAAGAGCGACACCCCGCTGTCCTCCATCAAGCGCAAGATCACGCCGGCCGACTTGCACGTCCAGTAGACGTCGCCGTCAGACGCAATCGCGAGGTTGGTTGGTTCCGGCTCTCCCGTGGTGATGTTCTCAATCTCGCCGCTCTCGAGATCGAGCCGCGAGACGCGGTTGCGCCCGCCGGCGGGACCGGCGATGCCGGGCGTGGGCAACTCGGTGAAGTACAGCTCGTCGCTACCGCGGATGGCAATGCCGGTCGGCTTCTGCAGGTCGCGGGCGACGACCGAGAACTTGTACTGCGGGGCCGGCTGGGTCTGCTGCGCCTGTTGCGCGCCAGCGGGCACGACGCCCAGGAACGCCATGAGTGTGGCGCCAATGACAGTCTTCATGCGATGTCCTCCTTGCGAACCAGCCGGAATGGCGGTCCCGTGCACATGAACACGGGCCGCGCGCAGGAAGTTCCCGAGGGCACCCGCGCGCTGTCGTGGCGGGCCCCGCGTTGGCTGCGAGCCTCGCCGTCGTAGAATGTCGACGTAGGATGTGGCTGTGACCGACGACCGCCGCGCACGCTTCGATGCCGAAGCCGTCGTGCACCTGCGTGCGGTGTACAACGCTGCCTATCGCCTCACGCGGAATCCTGACAGTGCCCGCGATCTCACGCAGGACACGATGCTGCGCGCGTTCCGGGCGTTCGACACCTTCACGACCGGAACCAACGCGCGCGCCTGGCTGTTGAAGATTGCATACAGCGTTTTCATCAACCAGTACCATCGCGACCGGCGTCGACCGCAGACGCAATCAATTGACGAACTCGAGGTGCAGCACGGATTCGAAGCCGCGTCGCCAGCCGCACCCATGCCCGACCCCTGGCAGCCGCAGGGCTGGAGCGAGCCGGTCGTGACGGCCGCGCTCGAGGCGCTGCCCGACGACTTCCGCACGGTCGTGCTGCTCGTGGACGTGGAGGAGCTCAGCTACGAAGAAGCCGCCGCGGCGATGGACTGCGCGGTCGGCACGGTGCGGTCGCGGCTCTTTCGCGCGCGCCGGCTTCTGGCGGCATCGCTCAGGGATCTGGCTCGCGCGCAGGGGCATGTGACAACGAAGGCGGAGACGCAATGAGCGCATCGGCGCATCCTGAAGAGGTGCTGCAGGACTTCCTCGACGGCCGCCTCACCGGCGCCGCCGCCGAGGACGTGCGCGCGCACCTCGAGACGTGCGCGATCTGCCAGGCGGTGCGCGACGAGTTGATGCTGGCCCGCGGCGCGCTGGCGACGCTGCGCGACGCCGACGTGCCGATGCCGGCCGATCTGCTGGCGTCGGTGCAACGCGCGCTGGGTGCCGAGGTGGCTCGGGTGGCCGTGGCACCGGCGGTCGCCGAGCCCGCTCCGGCCCTTTCCGCTGGCCCCACGGCGAAGCCCTCGGACGAGACCCTCGCCAGGTGGGCTGCCACCAGGCGCCGGCGCTGGACGGCGGTGGCCGCCGTGGCCGCGGCGCTCGTCGTCTATCTGATGCTCGCCAACCGCACCACGCCGCTCGATCTACCGGCCCAGGCGGCGCGCGATCTGGGCGCCGTGGGCTCGCGCTCACTGCCCCTCGAGTTGCAGACGAGCGAGGCCGCCGCGCTGGAACGCTACTTCGCGGATGCGCCCAATGGACCGCGCGTAAGGGTCATCGACCTGGGCATGATGGGCATCCCCCTTGAAGGCGGCGTGCGGCACGTGCTCGACGGCCGCCCGAGCGCCCTCTACGCCTATCGCACGCCAAGCGGCGCGCGCCTGGTGTGCCAGATGTACGTGGGCCGCCTGAGCGACCTGCCGCCGCCCGACAACGCCATCGACAACAGGGGCTTCCACTTCCAGATCTACGACCGCGGCGGCATCACGGTCGTGTTCTGGCAGGAAGGCGACCTGGTGTGCGTGCTGGCATCGGACCTGCCGGCCGGCGAGGTCATCGCGCTGGCGTTTGAGAAGGCGATGGCACCGGCGTAGACGCGCAGACGCCACGCCGCCATCGCGCGTGCCCTGAGTGCGACCGTATGGCACTACAGCCGTATGGTAGTATGGCCGTATGGTCAAAATGACGTTTTCGCTCGACGACGACACCGTCGCGCGACTTCGCAAGACGGCCCTCCGCAAGAAGATGCCGCAGAGCTGGGTCGTGCGCGAGGCGGTGGCCGACTACGCCGCCAAGAGCGACATGCTCACGCCCGAAGAGAAAGCGCGGATGCTCGAAGCGCTCGAGCGGTTCAAGCGCACCCCGATCACCGGCACATCCGCCGACGTGGATCGCGAGATCGCCGAGATCCGCGCCTCACGCCGGGCCGCCGGCCTTCGACGTCCAGTGCGATGATTGTGCATCTCGACACCTCGGCTCTCGTCGGCGCGTTCGCGGGCTCGAGGCCCGAGATCGAGCGCCTGACTGGGCTGCTGGCCGCGGGCCATCGCCTCAGTGTGTCGACCGTAGCGCTTTACGAGTGGCTCCGTGGTCCGCGCACCGCCGCTGAAATCGATATCCAGACCGGCATCGTTCCACCCGAGTCCGTATGCACGTTCGGCCCGCAAGAAGTCGCTCTCGCCGCGCGCCTCTATCAGTCCATCCGCCGTCCCCGCGGCCGCGACCTCGACCTGGCCATAGCCGCCTGCGCCCTCGTGAACGACGCGGCGCTCTGGACGGCGAACCGCAAGGACTTCGACGACATCCCAGGCTTGCGGCTGCTGTGACGCCGCGCATTCTAGCGGCCTGCGCTACTTGATCGGCAGCGTCTCACCCGGCAGGGCCGGCGTGTGCACCGGGCGCCGCCGCGCCTTGGTGGCCTGCTCGAACGCATAGCCCAGGCCCAGTAGCTTCCCTTCGCTGAAGGCCGTACCCACAAACGAGATGCCCACCGGCAGGCGATCGCTTGTGAAGCCCGCCGGCACAATCAAGTCAGGAAAGCCCGACAAGTTGGCCAGATTCGACCCCGAGGCGGCGCCGCCACCAGGCACATCCGGTGGCGCGGCAATCAGCTCCGGCCGGCGCGACGACGTGGGGTACACCATCGCGTCGAGCGTGTTTGCCGTCAGAGCGCCCTCGAGCGTGGCGCGCACGAGCGGCAGGCCGTGGTCGTGCACGGCCGCGTAACGAGGGTCGGTGAGCGCGCCGCTGGCGGCTTCGCGCTTGAAGAGCGTCCAGCGCGGCGGATTCGGGCCCGCGCCATCGGTGCGTGTCGAGGCCACCTTGTTGGAACGCTCGATCATCTCAGCCAGCGTCTTTGGGAAGCCCGGTTTCAACGTGGCGAGGTACGCGGCAATCTGCACGGGGAACTCCGGGTAGCGCACAGCCGTATAAAACTCGCCCTTGGCGTCGAGCAGCCACTTCGGGAAGCGTACGTCCACGATCGTGGCGCCGGCGGCGCGCATGGCCGTGAGTGCCGACTCCACCACCCAGTCGACCTCGGCGTCCTGGCCCATGAAGTCGCGCGCGATGCCGATGCGCGCGCCCTTGAGGGCGTCGGCCTTCAGATACTTCGTGTAGTCGGTGTCGAAGCGTCCGTCGCTGCCCTTCGTGGCGGCATCGGCGGCGTCTACGCCCGTCATCACGCCGAGCGCCACGGCCACGTCGGCCACGCTGCGGGCGAGTGGCCCGGCGGTGTCGAAGCTGAGCGCGAGCGGGATGATGCCGTCGCGGCTGAGCAGACCCAAGGTGGGTTTCAGGCCGACCACGCCGTTGGCCGTGGACGGACCACGCACGGACCCGCCCGTGTCGGTGCCGAGACCGAGCGTGGCGTAGCCGGCGGCAATCGACGCGCCGGTACCGCCGGATGACCCCGACGGCGAGCGCGCCAGGTCGTGCGGGTTGTGCGTCTGTCCGCCAAGCGAGCTGAAGGCGCCGCCCGAGGCGAATTCCGACAGGTTTACTTTGGCGATGATCACGGCGCCGGCCTCGCGCAGCTTCTTCACCACGAAGGCGTCATCTGGCGGCACCGATCCTTCAAGCAACACCGACCCGCCCGTCGTGGGCAGGTCGAAGGTGTCGAAGTTGTCCTTGAGTACGATCGGAATGCCGTGCATCGGCGAACGCTTGCCCTTGGCTTTGCGCTCGGCATCGAGCGCGCGGGCCTGTTCCAGGGCCTTGGGATTCAGGGTGAGCACCGCGTTCAGCTTCGGGCCCTTGGCGTCGTAGGCGTCGATGCGCGCCAGGCTGAGCTGTACGAGCCGCTCGCTTGTGAGCGTGCCGGCGTCCATGGCGGCACTGAGCTGCGCGATGGTGGCCGAATCGAGGTCGACCGCCTGCGCCAAGGCAGTCGACGACCACAGCACGAGTAGACCAGTGAGGCCGAGCAGGCAACGAGCGATACGCATCACGAAGTTCTCCATGCCCGACCCTGGGCCGACCAAGCCTATCAGTAGCGCTGCACGAAGTTCAGCCGCTCCATACGTTCGAAGTCGCTGTCGAGTGACCACACCAGGGCCCCCGCTTCGTGCGCGAGGCTGCCGATCAAGAGGTCGGTGAGCGCAAACCGCTGCCCGGTGTCGGCCGCGCGAGCGATCCAGTCGTCGAGGTCCCGCCAGGTGTCGTCGGTGGGAACCAGCAGCGGCAGCGCACTGAAGGCGCGGCGAAACGCCTTCCGATCCTGCGATGCCGTGCCCGCCCACAGTTCAAGGCGCACCGGCAGCGCCAGTCCCACTTCGTCCTCGTCAAGCAGGCTGCGCAAGGTGTTGGCCACTTCGCCTGCCGGCCGCCGTCGTGCCGCCACCCACACCGACGTGTCGACCACGATCATGATCGGGCGTGCTTAGCGCGTCTGCGATCCTTCTGGCGCACGGCGACGGGATCGAAGTCGAATTGGATCGTGGCCATCAGCGCCTTCAGCTCGTCGATCCGCTGCCGCCGCACGATCTCGCGTAGCGCAAAGACGACGGTGTCGGTCTTGGACTTGAAACCCACGGCGGTGCGGGCCTGCTCCATGAGTTCTGCGGGAAGGTCCAGCGTCGTACGCATACGAATACGTTAGAATCGTATGCCTCACGGTGTCAATCGTCCAACGCTTTGTATGCATGGCAGGCATCTCGCGCCGCGCGCGACTCCTTCCTTTGGTCCCGAGCCCCGAGCCCCGAGTCCCTGCTTTAGTGGTAGTGTCCGTGCTCGGGCGACCATACCTTGCCGGGCATGGCGGTGGCCGAGGACGACTCGCCGTAGCCCAGCACGCCTGCGGCGACGCCGCCGAGAATGGCGGCCGCGACCAGCGCCATCAGCGCGCGGTTGCGCCACACGTTGGCGGTCTTGCCCTCACAGCAGTTCTTCCGCTTCTTCCCGCTGCCGCAGGCGCAGAGATCGTTTCGGCCGGGCTTGGTGTGACGAGACATGGGGTACTCGCTTTCGGGGCCCGCGCAAGACCGGCGAGCTGCCGCCGGCAGGGGCCCAGCCGATCGTGTCGATCTCGTGGCGGCGGGTCAAGCGCCTTCGCGGGCGGCTTCGCGGGTGCCTTCGCGGCTCCGCCGGCTTCGGCGCCCCGCTTCGGCGCGCCAAGGCCCCCCGGACCAGCGTATGATTCCGGGTCATGACGCTTATCACCTTCCTCCGTCCCGTGCTCGCGGCCCTGTTGCTTACCGCGCTGGCCCTTCCCGTGTCCCCAGTCTTCGCCCAGGCCACCGCCGCCGCCAAGCCCTTCGAGCCCAGCGTGGGCCAGGCCGGCAAGGACGTGGTGTGGGTGCCCACGCCTCAGGTGCTCGTGGAGAAAATGCTCGACCTGGCCAAGATCACCCCCCAGGACCTGCACTACGACCTGGGCTCTGGCGACGGGCGTACCGTCATCACGGCCGCCAAGCGCGGTGCCCGGTCGATGGGCATCGAGTACAACCCCGACATGGTGGCCCTGTCCAAGAAGAACGCAGCCGACGCGGGCATGACCGCTCGCGCCACGTTCGTGCAGGCCGACCTCTTCGAAACCGACTTCTCGAAGGCCAACGTGGTCACGCTCTTCCTGCTGCCGTCCATCAACATGAAGCTGCGGCCCAAGATTCTCGACATGCCGCCCGGCACGCGCATCGTGGCCAACACCTTCACGATGGAAGACTGGGCGGCTGATCAGACCGAGACCGTTTCTGGCGATTGCGTGAGCTGGTGCACGGCGCTGCTGTGGATCGTGCCTGCGAAGGTGGCCGGCGCCTGGCAGATCGGCACAAACACCCTGACCCTGACACAGACCTTCCAGATGCTCGGCGGCACGCTCGGCGGCGCGGCCATCACCGATGCGAAGATGACCGGCGACGAGATCGGCTTCACCGTGGGCGGCGGGCCGCGCTACACCGGCAAGGTGAAGGGCAACACCATTACCGGCACCATCAGTGGTGGCAGCGACGGCAAATTCACCGCCACCCGCAAGTAGCGGCCATCAATCGCGCACATCAGGAGCCCGCCCATGACCTCGCTGGCACGCGTCACAACTGCGCTCACCCTGCTGGCGGGGCTCGTGGCGATGGCGCCGCGGCTCGGCGCGCAGACTGGCGACTACCCGCACGCGTTCCCGCGCAAGGGCGTGACCCAGCTCTTCGACAACCTCCGCGTGACGGTGTGGGAGGTGAACTGGCGCCACGGCGACGAGCAGCCGATTCACCGCCACAAGTACGACATGGCTGGCGTGTACCTGCGCTTCGGGATCATCACCGTCACCGACCCCGACGGCAAAGCCGTGACCGGCCCGGAGTTCCCGGTGCCCCGGCCGTACTTCCAATTGAAGGCCATCACCCATCGCGAGGAAGCCAAGGCGCCCGGCACGCCCGAGCGGCTGGCCATCATGGTCGACTTGAAGGACGCGGTCACCGACATGATGATGATCGACGACCCCGGGCCGTCGTCGTATCCGCGCGACGGCGCCAAGAACGTGCTCGAGAACCCGCGCGTGCGGATGTGGGATTACACGTATCAGCCAAACGGTCCGGCCGTGAAGCGCGTCTATCGCAGCGACGTCGTGGAAGTGGTCGTCACCGGCGGCACCATCAAGGTCACTGGCGCCAATGGCACGCCCGAAACGCGCGTGCTGGCCGAGAAGCAGGCCCGCTACATCACGCGCGGCACCATGCAGACCGAGCAAGGTGTGAGCGGTGCGCCGCGGATCATCGCAATTGAGTTGAAGTAGTCGAGGCGTCGCCGACCGCCACCGACACGCGGGCGCCGAGCCAGATCATCTGCTCGGTGATGCTGAGATCGGCAACCTGAATGCCCAACGCGACGGGCTGGCCGCGAACCTCCATCGTCGGCTCGACGCCAACCGGCATCGCCACGGCCTTGATCTTCTCGGTGGGAAGGCGGACATTGAAGCCCTTCGCGAGCAGCTTGTCGATCAGGCCCATGATGTCC
>JANNEJ010000746.1:0-8560 GCA_031378585.1 Acidobacteriota bacterium
GTCTTCTTGACGAGCCGCATGCCGAGCAGCTCCAGGCAGAAATCCAGGTCGGCCTGGGCGGCGTCAACCGTGGCGGTCACATGATGGAGGCCCAGAATCTGGTGCGGCATTGGAAGAGTCTACCGTGGGTCCCGGGCCGTCCGGGGCCAACGATGGTCCGACATTCGGGGCCTTCGCGCGTATTCATGATGAGGCGGGCTGCACGGTCGCAACCCCGCCCTCAGGAGGATTCACCGATGCGTGCAAACCGTCTCGTTTCAGCCCTGACACTGCTGGCGTTCCTGGCCGCCTCTGCCCCCCGCCCGGCCGTCGCCGGCCCAGCCGATGGCGGTTCCCCTGGCGCCGTCCCACAGGCCTCGGCGTTGCGCCAGTCGATTGACCGCGCCTCCACACGCGCCGCCAGCCAGTTCCCACGCGTGCCGGAAAGAGCGGCCGGCCCGGTCCGCAAGCAGATGACCGGCGGCGGTGGCGGCGGGATGATGATGATGACGCTGCTCGTGACGGCCGCCAGCCTCGCCGGCACATACTTCCTGGTGAAGGAGCTGAAGAAGACGACCGACGAAGCGAACAGCGGCGTGCAGTAGCGCGTTACGGCTTCTTCGCGGCCACCGCGCGCCCGCCGCCGTGGCCGCGGTGTCGCCGATGCGTGCTCGGGCTTGGTCCGTGGTCACCCGTTTCGACGCGTACCCCCTTAGTATGAGCGCATGCGTCCTGACCGCCGAGGCGCCGCGTCCACTGAGTCGTTGGGGCCGGTCTGACCCGATGAGCGACGAGCCCAGTCGCGTCACGCTGTTGCTGCGCGACTGGCAGCGCGGCGACCCGCGCGCGGGCGCCGACCTGGCGGCGGCCGTGTACGACGAGTTGCGCCGCCTGGCCGCGTCGCGTCTGCGTCAGGAACGCGGCAACCACACGCTGCAGCCCACGGCACTCGTGAACGAAGCCTGGCTCAAGCTGGTGGATCAACACGCCGGCTGGCAGAACCGGGGTCACTTCTTTGCGCTGGCGGCGCAGGCGATGCGGCGGATCCTGGTGGATCATGCGCGGCGCCGTCACAGCGCGAAACGCGGCAGCGACCCACTGACCGTGCCGGTCGAGGACGTGCTCGATCTGCTGCCGAGTCCCCTGCCCGACGAGCGCCTGCTTGCGGTCGACGAAGCGTTGACGCGCCTGGCCGCGCTCGATCCGCGTCAGGCCCAGGTCGTCGAGTTGCGGTTCTTCGCGGGCCTGTCGGTGGCCGACACGGCCCAGGTGCTCGACGTATCGCCCACCACGGTGAAGCGCGAATGGGCGAGCGCGCGTGCCTGGCTCTTTGACGCCATCGAGGCGCCGTCTCGTGGATGAGCATCCTGCCCGCACGCCGTCGGGACATAGAGCCATCAAGACGCTGCTGCTGACGGCGCTCGACCTCGACGCCGGCGCCCGCGAGCCATGGCTCGCGGCGCTCGACGGGCGCGACGCGGCGGCGGGCAAGGACGTGCGTCGCCTGCTCGACGCCCACCTGCGCGCCGGGGCCTTTCTTGATCTGCCTGACGACGGCGTTGAGGACGACGGGAGTCCTCGGATCGGAGCTGGACACGTGATTGGCCCGTTCGTCGTCGAACGCGAACTCGGGCACGGGGGCATGGGCACGGTGTTCCTGGGCTCGCGCCACGACCACGAGTTCGTGCAGCAGGTCGCCATCAAGGTGCTCGGAGGCGACGCCGGCAGGGGCGCCGCCGACCGCCTGCGCGACGAGCGTCGCATCCTGGCGGGCTTGAATCACGCCTGCATCGCGCACTTCGTCGACGGCGGCACCACCGTAGAGGGTCTTCCCTACATCGCCATGGAGTATGTGGACGGCCAGTCGATCACCACGTGGTGTGACGACGGCCGCCTCGGCGTGCGCGCGCGACTGCGGCTCTTCCTCAAGATCTGCGGCGCTGTGCACTTTGCGCATCAGCACCTGGTCGTGCATCGCGACATCAAGCCCTCGAACCTGCTGGTCACCGCCGACGGCACTCCGAAGCTGCTCGACTTCGGCATCGCGAAGCTGCTCGACGCCAGCCCCGCGACCCGAGGCGCAGCCACGGCACAGGTGCTCACGCCTCACTACGCCAGCCCGGAGCAGGCCACCGGCGGGCCGGTCACGACGTCGACCGACATCTACTCGCTCGGCGTACTGCTCTACGAACTTCTGACCGGTAGCGGCCCGTATCGCGAGGTCACGCTCGATTCGCCTCCACTCGTGGTGCTGGACGCGGTTCGCGGTGCCGAGCCGGAACGGCCGTCATCTGCCGCGACGAGAACCGGACGCGCGGCACTTGGCGGCGACCTCGACGCCGTGCTGCTCAAGGCGCTTCGCAAGAACCCGGCCGACCGTTACGGGTCGGCCGAGCAGTTCGCCGACGACATCGCGCGCTACCTGGATGGGCGTCCCGTGCTCGCGCGCGACGGCTCGGCGTTGTATGCCGCGCGCAAGTTCGCGACGCGTCATCGCGCGGGCGTAGCGGGCGCGGCGGTGGCGGCCATCAGTCTTGCCGCAGCGACCGGCGTGTCGGTGTGGCAGACGCGCGTGGCCCAGGGGCAGCGCACGCGGGCCGAGGCCCGCTTCAACGACGTGCGCAAGCTGGCCAATTCGTTCGTGTTCGAGTTCGACGAGACGGTGCGCGATATTCCGGGTACGACCGCCGCGCGCAAGCTCGTCATCGCGCGCAGCCTTGGCTATCTCGAAGAACTGGCGCGCGACGTCCGCGACGTTCGCGACGACCTGCCCTTGCAGCGTGAGCTTGCCGCCGCGTATCAGCGCATTGGCGACGTGCAAGGCAATCCGTACCTGCCGAATCTTGGGGAACGACGCGAGGCCCTGCTCAGCTATCGCCGTGCACTCGACCTGCGCGAACACATCGCGGCAGGTGGCGACGGTGGCGATGACGACCGGCAGGCCCTGGCCTCGGCTCTGGGGGCGGTGGGCGACCTGCTCTGGGCCCAGGGCGATTTCGAGGGCACGCTGTCACAATACGCCCGCGCGCAGACCCTCACGGCCACGCTGGCCGAACGCGCGCCTGGCAGCCTGGCGCTTGCTGCCGTGGCCGCGCGCAGCCTCTACAGCATGGGGCAGGCACTGACCAAGCTCGGACGGTTCGATGAGGCGCAGGCGCACTACCAGCGAGCGGTCGCGCTGATGGAGGCGCGGTCGGTCGATGGCGTGCTGCCCGCGGAGGTCCAGCGCTTTCATCCCGTCGCCGCGGCGAAGGTCGCCGACTGCCTGCTGCGGGAAGGACGGCTCGCCGAGGCCGTCGCGCAATACCAGCGGTCGGCCGACGCGCTGGGCACGCTCGCGGAACGCGACCGCGGGAGTGCGGCGCTGCAGCGCGTCCACGCGTTCGTCCGGCTGCGCGTGGCCTTCGGCCAGGCCGTTGCAGGACGGGCCCCCGAGGCCCGAGCCGTCGCCGAGCGGGTGCTGCGCCTCCAGCGCGCGTTTGCCGACGCCGACCCGAACGATCGGCAGATTCAAAGCGACGTCGCGCTCACGATGAGCACGATCGGAGGCATCGCCCTCGAAGCGCACCAGCTCGGTGACGCTCGGCGCGCGCTGGCCGAGTCCATCGAGACCTTTGAGCGGATGTCGAGCGCGGGCGCCGCATTCGCCGACCTCAAGAGCGACTACGCGGTGGCGCTCCGGCGCGACGGAGACGTGTTGGCAGCGACAGGAGATGTCGCCGCGGCCAACGGGCGATACGCTCAGGCCATCACGTTGCTCGACGAGGCGCCGCGCGACGGCGAGTACGCGCCCGAGCGCGCGCTCGTGTACTTGCGCGCCAGCACCGTCGCCGCCACGGCCACTGACGCCGTGCGCCTGCGCGCGGAAGCCCTGGCGGAGTGGGACCGAGTGCGGGCGGCGGGCGTCCGCACCTGGATGGCCGAGTTCGGCGGGGCGAACCGCCTGAGCGACGCAATGGCTGCGGCCCACATGGCGAGCGCCGGCCGCGAAGGTGGGTCGCGCCGGCCTCTCGCTGGTCGTGGCGGTGCCGCCGCTGGAGTTCCGCGGTGAGATGCGGTTACGGCTTCTTCGCGTCGAGCTTGATGGCCTTGATGGCGTCTTCGCCACCGGCCAGTTCGGCCTGGCCGGCCGGATAGCCGTTGATGCTCAGGAAATACGCCAGGATGTCGGCGTATTCCTGCGGCTTCATGCTGCCCGGGGCGTCCATCGGCATCGACGCCACGGCCGTGTTCAGGTCGGTCAGCGGTTTGTCGGTCCACGCCTTGGCGAACTCAATGCCCTTGAACTTGCTGAGCTCGTGACACGACGCGCAGGAGCCGTCGTACAGGTTGAGCCCGCGCTCGGCCTGGGCCTTGGTGTAGACGCCCTCGCTGGCCGCTTTGCCCTGGAACGCACGGGCGTCGACGGTGCCGAGCCACGAGATGGCGGCCACGGCAGCCACGGTGCTGAATGCGATGAACAGTTTCGGTGTCGTCATGAAGGGTTGCTCTCTGCCTGGGCCCACCAAGGGCTGGTGTCTAGTGTAGCGCGGAGTCAGCCGCGTGCGGCTAGGGCCGCGGCGGCGTCACTTCCGTCTTGCCGCCGGCCTTCTTCCAGCCGTCCCACCCGCCGACCAGCACCTTGATATCCTTCACGCCAATGCGCATCAGCTTCGCGGCCACGACCAGGCTGGAGTGCTCGTCGGGACACGCGCAGTAGGCCACGATGGGGCGTTTTTCCTTCAGCATCCGGTTGCCCATGATCTCGACGTCCACGGCCGACACGTTCAAGGCGCCGGGGATATGGCCGGCATCGAAGCCGTGCGGGTCGCGCACGTCGATTGTGAGCACGGCGTTCCTGGCCTGCAACGGCCGGTACTCGGCCATCGAAAGGCGCGGCACTCTGGTGAGGTCGTCGGGCTGCGCCAACACCACCGGGGCACTCAGGGTGGCGACCAGCAGCGCGGTCAAGACGCGTGTCCTCAGCATGATTCCACCCTACTTCGTGCGACGCGACGCGAGCCATGCCGTGCGCATCTGCCGCTGCGCCGGCGTCACGGCGGCCCCGGTGGTCTCGGCGGCCACGATCTCGATACGCGGATCTTCCTCGAGCACGACGCCACCGTTCACCGTCTCGCCGCTGCGGCGCACGAAGCGCAACGCCAGTTTCTCGCCGGGCGTGTGGCGTGTCAGCACGGCCTGCACGGCCTGACTGGAGATCACGTCCACGCCGGCAATCGCCACGATCTGGTCGTCTTGCGCCATGCCGGCCTTGTAGAGCGGCGAGTCAAATGGCACCAGGCCCACGCGCAGTCCGCCATTGGCGTTCTGCATGGTGGCTGACCCCAGCCACGCCTTGCCTGCCGCTTTCTTCCGCATGACGAGACCCATGCGGCCGAGCAGGCGCGCATAGTCGGGCACGTCGTGCCCCTGCACGTACTTCGCGAAGAACTCGCGCGCGAACTCGCCGTCGCCCGACAGTTGCGCCAACCGGCCCTGCAGGTCTTCTGTCCCGTAGGTCTTTGCGACCAGGCCCGGCGCGGCCTTCATCCCGGGCACGCCGTAGGTCGTCCACATGAGCCGCATGAAGTCGTCGAGGCCGACCTTGCCGTCGGTCTTGTCGCGCAGCGACAGGTCCAGGCCCAGACCGATTGCGGCGCCCCAGGTGTAGTACGAGATGAAGGTGTTGGGCCACGCGGTGCGGTCGATGGACACGGCGGCATCGACAAACGGCGCCAGCTGGCTCATCTGCTCGGCCGTGCGAATCTTGCGGCCCGGCGACTGCGTGACGGCGTTCACCAACCCGGCGTAGCTGTCGAGCATGTCGGTGAGCGGATCGAGGCCGGCGCGGTGGGTGATGAGGTTGTTGTAGTAGCTCGTGACACCCTCGCCGAACCAGAGCTCGTCCGACACGTTGGCGTCGTCGAAGTTGAAGGGCTCGATGGCGCGCGACCGAATCCGCTCCATGTTCCAGGCGTGGAAGAACTCGTGTGCCACGGTGCCGAGGATGTCGGCGCGTTGCGCCGAATTGCGGAGCGCGCCGTTTGACGAGAGCACCGTGCTGTTGCGGTGTTCCATGCCGTCGCCGCTCGCCCAGGGCAGGTAGTCGGAGAGGAACGTATAGGTGCCGCCGTCGAAGCGCGGCAGCTCGCCGTAGATGGGGATCGTCTCGCGCACGATGGTCTCGACGTCGCGCGCAAACGCGTCGGCGTCGCTGTCACTGCCGTCGTGGTGCAGCGCAATGCGAAAGGTCTGCGCCGGGCCCTTGCCGTCGTCTACCGTGAAGACGCGCGACGTGAACCCGCCCACTTCGGTGGGGCTGTCCATCAAGTACTGCAGGTTGGGCGCCGTGAACACGAGCGGACTGCCCGTGGGGAAGAGCTGCGTGGCGACGTTCCAGGTCGTGCCGGGCGGCGGCTCGAACTGCACGCGCACAGCGCGGCTCTCGAAGCCACGCGCGTAGACCAGCGCCGCCGGCATGTTCAGGTGTGCGTGCGTGGCATCGATGCTGAGGTAGGTGCCGTCGGTACGGTCGCCGAAGACCCGGTAGCTCACGACGACCGTGCCGTCGTGCCCGGACACGTCCCACTGGTGCAGGACGGGATGCGCGGGGGTCAGCGCGCGGCCTTTGCCGTCGGTGAACTCCACGTCGAACACGTTCTTGGCAAATTCGTGCAACGCGTAGCGGCCCGGCGAGCTGCGGCTCATCCGCACGTGAAGCGGGCCGGCCGGCACATCCGGAAACGTCACGTCCACGCGCATCCAGCGGTGCTCGGGCGTGGGAAACGAGAGCCGGTAGGCGACCGGCGCCTGCGCAAATGCGGGCGACGCAGGCAGCAGGGCCAGCACCCACAGCGCCGTCAGCGCAGCCAGCGCGCGAGGAAACTTCGCCATGGCGGGCATGCTAGCATGCGCCGCATGCGTACGATTTCCATGATGGCACTGCTGGCCGTGCTGTGTGTCGCAAACGCGGCGGCGCAGGACCACACCTACTCCTCAGCTGACATCGCCACCGGCGTGCGGATCTACGGCGCGCAGTGCCAGCTCTGTCACGGTGCCAACGGCGACACGGTGGCCGGCGTGAACCTGCGCCTTGGACGCTTCCGCCGCGCCGTCACTGACGACGACCTGGCGCAGGTGATTGCCAAAGGCGTGCCTCCGGCCATGCCGAGCTTCACGTTCCCGCCGGCCGAGGTCAACGGCCTGGTCGCATTCATCCGCGCTGGCTTCGACCCTTCGGGCACGGCAGTCAAGGTCGGGAACATCGACCGCGGCAAACAACTCTTCGTCGCCAAGGGTGCCTGCGCGACGTGCCACCGCGCGGGCCCGGACGGGCCCAAGAGCGCACCTGACCTCAGTGACATCGGTGCCCTGCGCACGCCAGCGGCGCTGCAGCGGGCGATGCTCGAGCCCAACGTCGCCATGCCGCCCATCAACCGGCCCATGACCATCCGGACCACCGCTGGGCGCACGGTCAAGGGACGACGTCTGAATGAAGATACGTTCTCGGTGCAACTGGTCGACGACGCCGGCACGCTTGTGACCGTCGAGAAGAAGAACATCACGTCGGTCGAGGCCGGCAAGGCGTCGCCCATGCCGTCAGTGGCCAAGACGCTGACGCCAGACGAGGTCGCTGACCTGGTCGCGTATCTACTGTCGATGCGAGGTGCACAGTGAGCCGCCGTTTCCGTTCCGTCCTGGCGCTGCTGGCGCTCGTCATCACGTCCACCTACGCGCTCGATGCGCAAGTCACCTCCGAACGGCTGCTGCGCGCCGCCGCGGAGCCGCAGAACTGGCTCAACTACGGCGGCACCTACACCAGTCAGCGCTACAGCACGCTCGACCAGATCACGCCGGCAAACGTGACACGGCTCGAATCCAAGTGGGTCGTGCAGAACCAGGTGTTCGGCGCCTGGCAGTCGAATCCGCTCGTGGTCGACGGCGTGATGTACGTCACGCAGCGTCCCAACGACGTGATGGCGGTGGACGCGAAGACGGGATCGCTCTACTGGCTCTATCGCCACACGCCCTCGGCCGACGCGAAGGTGTGCTGCGGCGCCAATAACCGCGGCGTGGCGATTCTGGGCGACACGGTGTTCATGGGCACGCTCGACGCGCGGCTGATTGCGATTGACGCCGTGACCGGCAAGGCGCGTTGGAACATCGAAGTGGGCGACGTGAAGGCCGGCTACTCGATCACCATGGCGCCGCTCATCGTGAAGGACAAGGTGATGGTGGGCGTGGGCGGCGGCGAGTACGGCATCCGCGGCTACGTCGCGGCCTACGACGCGAAG
The DNA here is from genome assembly GCA_031378585.1 of Acidobacteriota bacterium. Taxonomy (GTDB): domain Bacteria; phylum Acidobacteriota; class Vicinamibacteria; order Vicinamibacterales; family UBA2999; genus CADEFD01. Next base: position 8,253 of record JANNEJ010000746.1, read on the forward strand.
ACCGGCAAGGAGGCGTGGAAGTTCTACACGATTCCTGGACCCGGCGAGCCCGGGCACAACACGTGGGAGGGCGACGACTGGAAGACCGGCGGCGCGCCGGCGTGGGTCACCGGCTCGTATGACCCGGCGCTGAATCTCGTCTACTGGGGCATCGGGAATCCCGGGCCCGACTGGAATCCCAAGCAGCGGCCCGGCGACAACCTCTACGCCGATTGCGCCATCGCGCTCGACGCCGACACCGGCACGCTGAAGTGGCACTTCCAGTTCACGCCCAACGACCCTTACGACTACGACGCGGTGCAGGTGCC
>JANNEJ010001041.1:0-1845 GCA_031378585.1 Acidobacteriota bacterium
CAGAGCGATGGTGAAGGCCGTCCGGATTCCCGTCACCGTGAAGATGCGCAAGGGCTGGGACGACGACCAGGCCAACGCCGCCGACGTGGCCCAACGCGTGGAGCAGGCCGGGGCGTCGGCGATTGCGCTCCACGGCCGCACCGCCAAGCAGTCGTACTCGGGCTGTGCCGACTGGGAGTTCGTGTCGGAGGTGGCGCGTCGCGTGTCGATTCCAGTGTTCGGTTCCGGCGACTGCGTGGAGCCAGAGCAGGTGGTTGAACGCCTGCGGCAGGGCGTGAGCGGTGTGTTCGTGGGCCGGGGCGTGTTGCGCAATCCGTGGATTCTCGCGCAGGCGCAAGATCTGATCGAGGGCCGCGTGCCGCGCGTTGTGTCGGCGGAGGAACGGGCGACGTTTCTGCACGACTACATCGACTTGCTGCTCGACGATCATCGCAGCGAGAAGGACGGCTTCCGGCACGTCGCGCCTGGTGCGCCCGGACCAAACGACGCTCGCGCGCGCAGTCGTGAGCGCTGGGTGGTCAACAAGGTGCGCGCGCTGTGCACGTGGTACACCAAAGGCCTCGACAGCGGCTCGCACCTGCGGATTGCGATCAACGCCGTGGCGTCACTGCCCGAAGTGCGCGATGTGATCGACCGCTTCTTCCTGGCGCCCGAGGCCTTCGTGCCGCGCCCGACCGGTGAGACACACGCGCCGGGCGGCGCGGGTCTCGAGGGGTAGCGCGATGGGGCTCCGCGTCGCGATCGATCTCGATGGCACCATCGCCGATCTGTCGCGCGCCATGCACGGCGTCGCCACGAGGTATTTCGGCGAGGCGCGCACGGCCAGTCCCGAGCCTGCGTCTGATCCAGCCGACGATGCTGGCGCCCCGGCACCCGCCGACCGACCCTCGCTGCGCGACCTTGGACTGCGTCCCTCGGAGCTCAATGCCCTCTGGACCGAGGTGCTACGCACCAAGAACTTCTGGACGACGCTCGAGGAGATGGAGGCCGGCGTGGTCACGCGAATAGCCGACCTGGCAGCCGAGCGCCGCTGGGACGTGCTCTTCATCACGACGCGTCCCACGGCCACCGGTGCGACGACGCAGGTGCAGAGTCAGGAGTGGCTCGCGGCCAAGGGCTTCACACACCCGAGCGTCTACGTCGTGAAGGGCTCGCGCGGGAAAGTCGCCGCGGCGCTCGATCTCGACGCAGTCGTGGACGACCGTCCGGAGCATTGCCTTGACGTGGCCACCGAGTCTCGGGCCAAGGCCGTGCTTGTGTGGCCAGGTTCCACCGAGGCGCTGGGCCCCGGCGTCGCCGGTCACGGCGTGATCGTCACGCGATCAATCGGCGCCGCCATCGACCAGCTGGTCGACCTGGACCGTGCCCGGCGCGGCGGCGTCGTGCAGTCGATCAGGCGCCTGTTCAGGAAGCGTTGACGCGTCGACCGGTTACTTCTTCTTGGGGCCGGTATAGGGCCGGTCGCCGCCACGTCCGCCGCCCGGCTTCTTCCAGTCCGGCCTCGGGCCGCGCGAGTCGGGCCGCGGCGTCCACGCCGGCTTAGGCCGATCGCTGAACGGCCGGTCGCCGCCGGCGGGCTTGTCGCGCCATGCGGGTTTGGGCCGGTCGCTCCACGGGCGGTCGCCACCGGGCGGTCGGCCGCCGGGCCGGTTACCAGGGGGTCGGTCGCCGCTCGGGCGGTCGCGCCACTCGGGCTTGGGGCCGCGGGCGTCGGGCCGGGGCGTCCAGTCAGGCTTGGGGCCGCGGGCATCGGGTCGTGGGGTCCACGCGGGCTGGGGCCCGCGGGGGTCGGGTCGTGGGGTCCACGCGGGCCGCGCGGCGCGGGGGGCGGGGGTGTCGGGCCTG
>JANNEJ010000808.1:0-2795 GCA_031378585.1 Acidobacteriota bacterium
CGTCGAGGATCTTCTGCGCGGTGGCCCACGACTCGGTCGAGGGCACCACCTTGAGATTGATCCGGGTGGTCGGAAGGCGCGGCGCCGCCATGACCTGCTCGGTCGTCGCCGTAAACAGCAGTCCGCCGGCAACCGGATAGGTCGCTGGGCGAACGCTACCCGACACCACCTGCGTGACGTCCATGTCGCCGCATCAATCGTGGTGGACCTGCGAGCCATCTTTGTTCGTCATACTAGCGCAGTAACCTCTAACAAGACCATGACGGGGGCAGCAATGCTACGGTCGTGAAGACTTACATGATGTGCGGCGGCAGCGGGCACGGCGACACGATGGCGTCGTGGGTGGACGGCGGCCCGAACAAGGCGATCTCGGCTTCGCAGCTTGGCGACGTGCTCGGCCCGAACACGCTCAGCCAGTTCGCGGCGAAGGCGGGCATTAATGCCGGCGATGCCAGTCCGGTACTGGCTGGGTTGCTGCCGTCGCTCGTCAACCACATCACGCCGCAGGGCGAGGCGCCCCAGGGCGATGCCCTCGAAGGTATTCTGGGGTCGCTCATGAAGAGCCTGGTCGGCTGACCGACCGCTGTTTTTCCAAACACTAGACAATCGTATCCATCACATCAGGAGTTCCCTTCATGTCACTCGTCGACAAGTACGCAGGCCTCACCAGCGCAGCCCAGACTCTGGGCATCACGAACGTGTCCGCGACCGAGAACGCGGGAAAGTTTGCCCTCACGGGCACCGCCGAGTACCAACTCCAGAAGGACCTGGTGTGGGACGCCATCAAGAAGAACGCCGGCTGGGAACAGGAAGTTCAGGCCGACATCAAGGTGCAGAAGACCGACATCCACGGCATCTGGGAAGTGAAGTCAGGTGACTCGCTCTCGAAGATTGCCAAGTCTGCCTACGATGACGCGGGCCAGTACATGCGCATCTTCGAAGCGAACACCAACATCCTGAAAGACCCGAACGTGATTCACCCTGGTCAGAAGCTGGTGATTCCGAACAAGTAGCGCTGACGACCCGCACCGGCTGTCCACGGTCGAGGTGACCGTGGACCGCTCAAAAAGTCTTCCGGGCGACCCACTCGCGGTAGAGCGAATCGGTGACCACGTAGGTCGCGCCGTCTTTCATCACGACGTCCTGCTTCACGAGTCCCGCCAGCGCTGCCTGCACGCTCGATGCGCCCGACAGGCGATGCCTGATGCGCACGTCGGCCGAGAGCATCTCGCGGCCGTCCTCGAGCACGAGCGCGCGCAGGGCGGCGCGTTGCGCCAGCGTAAGGCGCTGCCATGATTCCTCGAACATCGTGTGCTGCTCGTCGAGCAGGCGCGTCAGGGTGAGGTGCAAATCGTCGAGCCCCACCATGCGCCGCGAGGCCTCGTGCGCGTCGTCCCACGTCTCGTGCGCGAGGCGCTGCACGTCGTAGGGCACGTTGCCGGCCAGGTCCACGATGGCGGCGCCCAGGCCTTCATCCGGCCGGATGCCGCTCGCTTTGAAACGGCGCTCCAGCCAGGTGCCGAACACGTCAGGATCGATCTTCTGCAGGCGCACGACCGGCCCGGCCTTGTAGAACGGCCGCTTCGGCGTGAGCATCTTCTCCATGAGCGATGGCTCGGAGCCGGCAAACACGTAGCCGACCTGCCGCTGGTCTTGCACGGCGGCGCGCAGCGCATGTTCCACGTTGCCGCCGTCGAAGGCCTCGACCGCTTGAAACTCGTCGAGCATGATCGCCATCTTCTGCGTGCGGGCCGCCGCGATCTTGCCGGGCAGCGCAAATACCTCGGCCGCCAGCCGCGCCGTGTCGCGGGCGGTCCGCACGGCAGGGAAGGCCAGGCTGAAGCCCGTGTCACCGCTGGCCGTGGCGTCGAACCGCACCTCGGGCCGTACCCCTGAGAGCAAGTCGCTCGTCCACCGGCGCAGTCGGCTCACGGGCGTGTCGGCGGCCACGAGCGCGCGCGCGTACGACTCGAGAAAACCCACATACGAGCTCGACGCCGCGACCGTGACCTCGACCGTCAGCACCCCCTCGCGCGCAAGGCTCCGCAGCACGTCGCGCACGAGCGAGCTCTTGCCGTAGCGGCGCGGCGAGATGAGGAACACCTTCTGGCCGGCCGCCAGATCGCGCCGCAGCCGATCGCGCTCGGCCTCGCGGTCCGCAAACGCATCGGAGGTGACGATCTCGCCGTAGACGAAGGGATTAGTGGTGGCCGCCATTACGGCATTATACGTAATGGTTACGTGGAATCACGTAGCCAACCGCGATGGCCGGACTGGCCGATGCCCCTGAACTATTTCCCTGTCTTCGTCCGCGCGCAGACCGCGACGTCCATGTAGAACCCCGCGGCGCTTCGCTCGCGCTCAACCGCCGCGCGCACGGCAGGCGCCGTGTTCGCGACGCCGGCCATGGCCTTGTCGGCCACGACCTGCAGGTGCATCACGCTGGGGCGCATCAGGGTGACGCGCAGGAACGTCCACTTGCCGGTGGGGCCGCGCTCGTCACGCTCGCGCACGTTCATGAGCGTGGTGCCCTGCAGCACCGACGCGTACGCCTCGTAGCGATCCGGCGGGTCGGCGTCCTCCTTCCAGACGGCCTCGTACACGCGGGCCCGGCTGCTACGCGTGAGCGTGAGCGTCACGGGCACTTCGTCGGCATCCCCGTCGAGCGGCAGGCATCGCCATGTGCCGAGTACCGCGGGGTTGAGGTCGATGAGCGGCTCGGAGTCGAGCGGGAAGTCCGATTCGTAGCACCCCGCCGTCAGGGCCGCAAGCGAGACGACGAGCACGCCGCGCCG
>JANNEJ010000874.1:0-2754 GCA_031378585.1 Acidobacteriota bacterium
CAGCCACAGGTGCGCGATGTAGTACGCCAGCGGCGCCTGTCCAAACACCCGCAAGATGCGGCCGAGCGTCGTCGCCACGAGCCGCGTGCGCTCGATGCCAGCCAGCAGCAGCAGGTTGCCGCCCACCATCAGCAAGGTGAAGACAAGCGACGGCGGATACTTGACGAGGTTCAGGAACTCGATCCACGACTCGTCGCGAGGCAGGCGCAGGTTGCCGAATCCGCCCGCCGCGCGCAGCCCGATCGCCACGGTCACCGCCGCCAGTCCCAGCCAGAGCACGCTCGCGAGGGCCGCGCGACGATCGCGGGCAAGCCAGCGCCCGAAGAGGATGCCAAGGGCGGCGATGCCGAACCAGGGGACGACCGGATACTGCGACCACACGCCGTGGCTCCAGCGCGAGAGCAGCAGCACCGTGCGCATCAGGCTGTAGTTCGTGTCGAAGTGCTCTGGCCCCGGCGTGGTCAGCGCCGTGACCAGGAGCGCGCCAGCCGCCAGCAGCGCCCATGTCCAGGCGCGCAGGTGGATCAGCGCCGCGCTCATCGCCATCGACGCGCCGAGTGCGAACAGCACGGTCAGCACCCACCGCGGCTGGGTCGCGCCCGGAATGGCGAATTCAGGATTCGACGCAGGGTTGGGCGGTCCGCTCAGGATGCCGAGAAGGAAGGCCGGCACTTCAAACAGCGTCGCGATCACAATGAGCAGCAGCCCACGCGTCGCGATGGCACGCGTCACCCGCCAGCGGCTCCAGCCCTGGGCCGCGCGCGCGTGCGCCATCAGGCTCAGGCCCGCGCCCATCAGGAAGAAGAACCCGGGCGCGCAGAAGTGCGTGACGAAGCGCGTCAGGAAGGGCAGCGCGCTCGCATACCGGGTCCAGGCGCCGGCCCACATCTCGTTGGAATGAAAACGGCCGACGAAGAGCCCGACGTGGTCGAGGGCCATCACGACCATGATCAAGCCGCGTAACACGTCGAGCGACGCGAGGCGGTGATCCGACCGAGACGACGGCAGCACCGCGGCTGGCATCGTCAGACCATCGCCGTGATCCGGTCGTGTCCGTGCCGCATGTCGTGGTCGAGCAAATCGAGAAGCGCCTTGGTCACCGGGCCGGGCTTGCCGTCGTGGATCGGCGCCTTGTCCCATTCCACGATGGGCGCCACCTTGATCGAACTGCCGATGAGCATCATCTCTCGCGCGGCGCGCGCGTCGGCCACGGGGATGTCGCACACCTCGACTGCCGTGATGAGGCCCCGGGCGACGAGCGCGGGCGCCAGCGCAAGCAAGCGGAGTGAAGTGCAGCCCGACAGGATGTGATCGAACTTCGGATGACGCAGCACGCCGTCGCCAGTCACGAACGCTACGTTCATGTTGGAACTTTCGCCCACGTTGCCCTCCGCGTCGAGGAAGACGCCGTTGTCGAGGCCAACGGCCTTGGCTTCCATCTGCATGAGCACATTGGGCAGGTAGTTGGTGCTCTTCGTGATGGCGTAGAGCGCCGGCTTGATCGGGTAGGTGGTGGTCATCACCTTGAGGCCTTCGGTGTACCACCGCTCGGGATAGTTGAGCCCGCCAAAGATCATCACGAAGAACCCGGGGTCGGCGCCTGGCGCCGGACTGAGTTCGAGGCTGCCCGGACCCGACGACAGCCAGTAGCGGATCGCGCCGTTCTGCTGGCCGGCGGCCGCCGCCGTGCGCACGATGATCTCGCGCATCTCGGCGCGCGTGCCGGGCAGGCGCAGCTTCGAACGTTCGGCCGACGCGATGAACCGGTCGAGGTGCGCCTCGAGGTCGTAGATCTTGCCGTCGACCAGGCCGGCCGTGTCGAAGATGCCGTGGCCACGATGCACCATATGGTCGTCAAACGGCAGCACCATCAGCGCCGGATCGGTCACGATGCCGCCCAGTTGACTGGAATAGAAGGCCCAGTACTTCACGGGCTGCTTCGCGCGCAGGCCACGCAGGGCCTCGAGCACGTCTTCGGACTGGAGCTGGCGCAGAGGTGCGGACGACATCCGCCGCACTGTAGCACGGTGGCCCGCACGGGCCCCGCGGCGCTGGCCACCTGGGCAAGCGCGGTCGTCAGTTCGTCCTTGCCGATGGCGCCCGCGTCGGCCTTGGCCGACAGCGCACCGAGATCTTGGTTCTACGGTTGAGGTGGCGGACTTCGCGGGGATTGCCGCCGCTGGCCCCGAACGGTCATCGGCCCTGGGTCCGCGGCTTGACGGCGGCAGGCGACCGGGCGGCCAGGCACGCAACAGCCAGCCCGCCTGGACGATAGAATAGAGTCTTGTCGCGAGACCTGTGTTCATGAGCTCCACTGCCCGCGTTCAGGGGAAGTTCCTCGAACTCGATGGGCGTCGCTTCCTCGTTCGCGGGGTGGCCTACGGTACTTTTGCGCCCGACGAGAAGGGCCTGCAATTCCCGACAGAGACCCGCGTCAATCTGGACTTCGCGATGATGGCCTCAGCGGGCCTGAACACCGTGCGCACCTACACGGTGCCGCCGCTTTCGCTCCTGGATACCGCGGCCCGCCACGGCCTGCGGGTGATGGCCGGCATTCCCTGGTCGCAGCACATCGCGTTTCTCGACGACCCCGCGCTGACCAGAGAGGTACGTCGCACCGTCGTCGAGGCCGCGCGCCGCGTTGCGGCGCATCCCGCCACGCTGATGGTGGCGGTGGGCAACGAGATCCCGCCAGCCGTAGTCCGATGGCACGGGCATGCGCGCGTGGAGCGTTTCCTGCGGCACCTGTACGAC
>JANNEJ010000879.1:0-1707 GCA_031378585.1 Acidobacteriota bacterium
GCCATGATGAAGCGCGTGTTTCTCTTCGTCGTCACCAACATCGCCATCACCCTTGCGGTGACGGTCGTGCTCAGTCTGCTCGGCATCGGCAACTACCGGATCGCCGGGGGCCGTCTCGACTACGCGTCGCTCATGGTCTTCTGCCTCATCTGGGGCATGGTGGGCGCGTTCATCTCGCTGCAGTTGTCGCGGTTCATGGCCAAGCGCATGACCGGCATGCAGCTGGTCGATGGCCGCTCCGGCCGCGAGGAGGCTGACTGGGTCTACCGCACGGTGGAACGGCTGACCACGCAGGCGCAGCTGCCCATGCCCGAAGTGGGGGTCTACGAGTCGCCCGAGGTGAACGCCTTTGCCACCGGCCCGAGCAAGTCGCGCAGCCTCGTGGCTGTGTCGACGGGCCTGCTGCGCGGCATGCGGCGCGACGAAGTGGAAGCCGTGCTCGCGCACGAGGTGTCGCACATCAAGAACGGCGACATGGTGACGATGACGCTCATCCAGGGCGTGGTCAACGCCTTCGTGATGTTCGCCTCCACCGTGGTCGCCAACATCGTCCGTAACGCCCTGCAAGGCAACCGCGACGAGCGCGGTGGCGGTGGCGGCTACATGATTGAGTTCATGGTCCGCATGGTGCTGCAGGTGGCCTTCGGCATCCTGGGCGGCATGGTGGTGGCCTGGTTCTCGCGCGCCCGCGAGTTCCGCGCCGATGCCGGCGCGGCGGCGCTCAACGGCCGCGGCCCGATGATTGCGGCGCTGCGACGGCTGCAGACCACGCACGAACTCGTGGATCCGAGCCACGCCCAACTGGCCACCATGAAGATCTCGGGCGGCGACGGCAAGTGGATGATGCTGCTTTCCACCCACCCGCCGCTCGAGACACGCATCGCGGCGCTCGAGAGCTTGCGTTGAGGCGCACGCGCAACGGGCATACGGCATGTCGCTGCGGGGCCGCTCTGCTTGTGGCCGTAGCCGTGCTCCTGCCCACTGCTGCGCTGGCGCAGAGCGCCGACGCCGTGGCCGTGCGGGTGGCCGTCGAACAGTTTCTCGCGGTCGCCGGGAATCACGAACTCGAGGCCCTGCCTCCGCTGCTGGCCCCAAAGGCCACGGTCAACGTGGCACGCTTCCGCGACGGACGGTGGACTCACACCGTGCAGACGCGCGACGAGTGGGTCGCGGCGCTGCGGGCGCAACCCGCATCGGCACGCTTCCGCGAGCCGCTCACGGACATCTCGGTGCACGTCGAGGACGGTCAGTTGGCGTACCTGCGGGCACACTTCACAATAGTCAGCGACGGCCAGGTCCGATCCCACGGCGTGGACTACTTCACCCTCGTGAATGCCGGCAGTGGGTGGATGGTCGCCAACCTCTCGTATACGAACCTGCCCGGGCCGCCGAAGTAGCGCCGGCGAACCGGCTAGAATAGGCGTCCACGAAGTTCCAAGGGACGCGCATGATATTCGAGACCGTCGAAGCGCAGGGCCACCTCATCGACTCGGGCGACCTGCAGGCTATTCTCACGACCGTGGTGGAGCACGGCGCCAGCTACGAGATCCTCCACTTCGATGTTGGCCGCACCAACGCCGACGCCTCGCGGCTGTCGCTGCGCGTGGCCTCCGAGTCGCGCGAGTCGCTCGATCACCTGCTGTCCACCCTGAGCAACTTCGGCTGCTACGTGCACGGCGCGCCCGACGCGCGGCTGCGCGTCAACGA
>JANNEJ010000921.1:0-2201 GCA_031378585.1 Acidobacteriota bacterium
CCAGGGTCGCGTCGCGCTGCGGCCGGCCGGCCGGCCAGTGGAGCTCAGCGCAGGCAGTGTCTGGTACGACTACCCCCAGGGTGTATTCATCGGACTGGGCCCGGCGTCGGCGCGCGTCGATCGTGTCAGCTACAGCCTCGAAGGACTTGATACGTACGCGCAAGTGCAGGCGCAAAAGGCCCGGCGGTTCGTCGCGAGCGGACGCGTCGGCCTGCACCGCATGACCGCCGGTCCCGGTACCGACGCTCGCTTTCCCTCGTTGGAAGACCGCTTCACCGACGTCACGGCCCCTGGCCTGCACGACCCGCTGACGCTCACCTACGCGCAGGCGTCGGCGGACGTGGACACCCGCGACCAGCCGCGTAACACACGGGGCGGCGGGCTCTACCATGCGTCGCTCGGCGTGTTCCGCGGCCGCAACGGCGACAACGTCAACTTCAATCGCGTGGATGTGACCGCGCTGCAGGTCATCCCGATCTTCGACAGGAAACGCGGTGTCGCGCTGCGGGCTACGGCCACGCGTATCGATCCGGTCGGGCAGAGCCGCGTGCCGTTCTTCCTGATGACCACCGTTGGCGGCGGCAACTCGGTCCGCGGGTTCGAAGAATTCCGCTTCCGCGACACCGCCGCGGTCACCTTCAACGCGGAGTATCGATGGGAAGCGTTTTCGGGCCTCGACCTGGCGCTCTTTGCAGACGCCGGCAACGTGGCGCCCCCGCCTCGTGCCGTGTACGCGGCAGGTCGCGCGTGAGCGCTATACTTCCGGGGCATGCCGCGCATTCTGGTGGCCGAAGACGACGCCGATATTGCAGGTCTGGTCCGGCTCTACCTCGAGAAGGCGGGATTCGAGGTGGACGTCACCGACTCGGGCCGCGACGTCGCCTCGAGGGTGCGCCAGACCCCGACGGACCTCCTGGTGCTCGACGTCATGTTGCCGGGTCTCGACGGCCTGTCGGTGTGCCGGGCCGTACGTGCCGACCCGGCCACGGCGGCCGTGCCGATCATCATGCTTACGGCCAAGGCGGAGGAAGCCGACCGCATCGCCGGACTGGAACTCGGGGCCGACGACTACATCACCAAACCCTTCAGTCCGCGTGAAGTCGTGGCCCGCGTGCGGGCGCTGCTGCGGCGTACCGAACGCCCGGCCCTGGCCACCACGATCCTGACCTACGGACCGCTCACGATCGATGTCGAGCGTCATGTGGTGACGGCAGGCGGCAAAGAGGCGCGGCTCACCGCCAAGGAGTTCCTGTTGCTGCGCTATCTGATGGAGCACCGCGGACGTGTGCTCTCGCGCGACCTGCTGCTCTCCGACGTCTGGGACTACTCGTATACGGGCGGCACGCGCACCGTCGACGTGCACGTGCGCCGGCTGCGCGAGAAGCTGCCCTACATGGTCGACGCTCTCGTCACGGTCAAGCAGTTCGGCTATCGCCTGCTCGACCCTGCGCCCACGCCCTCCGCGGCCAGCCCAGCCGGTCGAGCCTGAGGTCGCCCTGGTGACTCTGGACTACCGCCTCTCGGTGCTGGTCACCGCCGTGGGCTCGACCCTGGCGGCGCTGGCGATTGTCCTGATTACCCTCAACGCCGACGTCGCGAACGCCCGCGCGCGGCCCGTCGTGGCCGTCGGACTCGGCGCCGCCCTCGGCATCATCATCGCCGTCGTCGTCTCGTCGGCGCTGGCCGCGCGGCACCGCGCCCGCGCGTCGGCCATCGCCGACGTGGGACGGCGTTACGCGCTGGGCGATCTGTCGCGCCCAGGCCCCGACTATGGCGACGACGATCTCGGCCTGGCGGCGCGCGCGCTCGACCTCGCGGTGCACGAACAGGGCCGGCGGGTCGCAGAGCTCTCACGCGATCGGGCACGCATGGAGGCCGTCCTCGGCAGCATGGTCGAGGGCGTACTCGCGGTCGATGACACCGGCCGGCTGCAGCTGGTCAACGAGGCGGCCCGGCGGATGCTGCGAGTCGAGGGCGAGTCGGTTGGACGGCCGTACGTGGAGGCGATCCGCCACCCCGGCATCGTCGAGCAATTCCGCCAGGTGCTGTCGGGCGGGGCGGCGCAGGCCTTCGAGCTGTCGGTGAGCCGCGACGGCGAGCGCGAGCTGGTGGCCCGGTTGGCACCGGTCGTGGCCACCGGGCGGGGCGCCGTCCTCGTGCTGCACGACATCACCGACCTCAAGCGCGCCGACCAGATCCGG
>JANNEJ010000978.1:0-10830 GCA_031378585.1 Acidobacteriota bacterium
AAACCATCCTCACCAACAATAGTCATTTCGGGGACACTTTCATCCCAAAACCTCATAAAGATATTTACCGGGTAACCGGTCATGGCCGAGTACTCACCACTGTCGCTGGCGTTTGGCCGGCTCTCGCCGACACCGGTGCTCCACACGGTCCAATACTCGCCGACGCCTGACGAGATCGCCATCTGGCACCGATATCCAGAGGCGCCGTTTGTGGCGCTGTCGCAGGTGCAGGCCGACCGGCTCACGGGGTTCCACGTGGCCGCCGTGATCCCCCACGGACTGGATCTGGCGCAGTTTCCCTACCGCGCCACGCCCGACGACTACGTGCTCTTCCTGGGCCGGTTCACCGAAGGCAAGGGCGTCATGCAGGCGATCGAGGCGGCGCGCCGGTCGGAGCGGCGCTTGCTGCTGGCGGCGCAGGAGAACGACTACTACCGGCAGGTCGTGGCGCCGCTCGTGGACGGCGACCGGGTAGTCTTTGTCGGCGAGGTCGCACACGACGCCAAGGTGGCGCTGCTTGGCGGTGCCCGCGCTCTGCTCTATCCCGTGCAGGCCGGAGAGCCGTTTGGCCTCGTGCTGGCTGAGGCGATCGCGTGCGGTACGCCGGTGGCCGCCATCGATGCCGGCGCCGTGCGCGAGGTGGTGGACGACGGCGTGACTGGCGGCGTGTTCACGTCGCTCGATGCGCTGGTGGACGGCTTGCCGCGAGTGCTCGCCCTTGACCGGGCGGCCGTGCGCGCACGAGCCGTAGCCAGGTTTGGTGCGGACCGCATGGTAGACGCCTACGTCGAGGTCTATCGTCAATTGTGCGCGTCGCCGCGCGGGCCCAGGACGGTCTGACGTGGGCCGTTCTGCTCCCGTGCCTCAGGGTCAGGTGCTGCTCGGCGTGTTTGCGCACCCGGATGACGAGTCGCTGGCCTGCGGCGGTCTGCTGGCCCGGTGCGTGGCCGCTGGGGCGGTCGTGACCCTGCTCTGTCTGACGCGCGGTGAAGGCGGGCCGGGCCTCGACCTCGAGGCCGGTGAAGACGAGGCCGTGGCGAGACGCCGGCTCGGCGAGCGGCGCACCCGTGAACTCGACGGAGCGGCCCGCGTGCTCGGGGTCAGCGACTTGGTCGTGCTCGATTACGCCGACGGCATGCTGCCGTGGATCGATGCAGCCGCACTCGAGGTGGACATTCACCGCGCCGTTCAGCGCCTGCGACCGGACGTGATTGTGACGTTTGGTCCCGACGGACTCTACTGGCACCCCGACCACATCAGCGTGTACGAGCGCACGACCGCGGTGGTGGCGGCCATGGGCGAGGCCGCACCCGCGCTCTACTACGTGACCATGCCGCCCGGACAGATGCGCGCCGTGGCCGAACACGCTGGCGCACCGGCCGAGGTCGTGCCAGGTCTCGCCGACCCCGATGCCTTCGGCGCGCTGGCAGAGCCGCCCTCTCTTGTGATCGACGCCGGCGAGTTCTCCGCACGCAAACTGACGGCCCTCCTCTGCCACCGGAGCCAGATGGCTGGCAGTCCGATCGCGGCCATTGCGCCCGGGGACGCCGCGCGGCTGCTGGGCACTGAACACTTCAGGCGGGCGGCCGTGGGCGCGTCCGCCCCCGCCTTCATCGAGGCGTTTGCGTCACCCACGACCTGAGTCAACATCCCATGCACGAGTCCCTGCTTGCACTGCTGCGCTGCCCGTTCTGTGGCACACGCCTGGCCCCGGTCGAGAATCACGCCCTCGAACGCCAGGGGAGCGCCATCGTCTCCGGCGTGCTCGGCTGCGAGTGCTGTGCCTTTCCGGTCGTGGACTCGATCCCGGTGCTCATGGCCGACGACACCAGCAGGGCCGCGATCGTGGCGCTCGAAGACGGCCGGCCCGACGACGCGCGCGACCTGCTGCTTGGACTCGACGTCGCTCGCGCGGCTGCGCTGCGCGCGTTGTTGCACCGGGGCACGCCGGCGACGTACCGCGAACTCATTGCGGTGTTGAGTCCTGACGCCGAGGGCACCTATTTCATCTATCGGTTCTCGGACCCCACCTTTGTCATGGCCGAAGGAGTGCTTCGGGCGCTCGGCCAGTCCGCCACGACCTCGGCACGATGGGTGATTGACGTCTGTGGCGGTTCGGGCCACCTCACGCGCGTACTCATGCACGTGCAAGCGGCTGGGACTGCGCCGGGACCGGGCACGGTCCTGGCCGACGTGTACTTTGCAAAGCTCTGGCTGGCCGCGCGTCTTACGGCACCCGGGTGTCACCCGGTATGCTGCGACGCGAACCACCCGCTGCCGTTTGCCAGCGACGAGTTTTCGATGGCAGTGCTGTCGGACGCGTTTCCCTACATCTGGCACAAGCGCCTGCTGGCGGGCGAGTTGATGCGACTTGCGGACCCGGACGGCGTGGTCGTGATGCCGCACTTGCACAGCTCGCTTGGCTGGAACCATTCGGCGGGCATGCCGCTCACGCCCGCGGCCTACGCCGATCTGTTTGCGCCACTCCAGCCCCGGCTCTTTCGCGACGGGGACCTGCTGACGTCGGTGCTCGATCACGAGGCCGTCGATCTGACGCGTGCGGTGTCAGTGGCGGACCTGGGGGCAGAGAACTCGCTCACGCTCGTGGCCAGCCGCGACGCGTCGCTGTTCCGCACATACGCCGTGCCTGCACCCGAGGCAGTCAGCGGCGCGCTCGTCGTGAATCCGCTCTATCACGTCGCCCGGACCGGTGAGCAGACAGCGCTGACGCTGACGTTCCCGACGCCTGAGTACGCCGACGAATTCGGCGGCTGCCGGCGGTATCTGCCGGACCTGATCGAGGTGCCGGCCGACCTGACCGGGCCCCTCGATCCGGTCGCGCTCGAGGCCACGCTCGGCGCGGACTACGCGTCGTTGCGGCGTGGGCGCGTGCTCATTGACGCGCCTCCGTACTACTGCTAAGGGACGGCCGCTGGAGCTGCGGCTGACGCGGCCGCCGCGGCAGGCGGGGCAGCCGTGGCAAACGTGTCGTACGGCATGCGATTCGAGAGGCGCCGCCCGGCCCATTCCTGAATCACCACCTGCGGGCGCTCCTCTGCAATCACGCGCGGGTCCAGGTCGTACTCCCACAGGTACAACGCGCGGCTGAAGTGCTCGGACAGGAACGGCACGAGCGCCGACCCGAACGAGTCGCGAAACACGACCGCCCGCGGCAGATCGCGGCGCACGTGTTCGGTCGCCAGCCGGCCCTCGATGTTGTCCGGATCAGGCGTGGCCGGTTCGACCACCCGCGCGCCCCGACGCTTGCGGTCGAGGCGGATGTCGTCTTCGTTCACCCACGACTCGAGGCCCAACATCGTCGTAAGGTCCAGGCCGGGCGTCCGTTGGTCGCGCCGTTCGAAATCGCGCCGATCGTCGGGCGCCAGTCCAGGGAGCGTACCACCCGTCACCTCGTTCACGCGCGCGAGGATCGCCTGCGCGCCGACCAACGCGCCCAGGTCGTTCCAGTGGCTGTCGGTGCGGTGATAGATGCGGGCGTCGCGCTTGGTGGCAAGGATTGCGGGCCTCAGGTCCAGTACCGGCACGGTGGCTTTCGCTCGCAGGTGAGCGACGAGCTGATCGGTGCGCGAGGTCGTCGAGGTCCGCCGAATCGTGTCGGGCATGAACTCCGGATAGACCTGGTGCTTGTCGGGGGCGATCACGAAGAGATACGCGATGCCGCGGGCGGTGAGCCAGTCGTGTGTGTGTTGCAGGGTCGCGGCCCACTCGTCAAGCTCCGCGGCACTGAGCGGCGACTGATTGAGGTAGTCCTCGAGCGCCCCGTCGTCGGCGTAGAAGAGCCATCTGTCCTTGCCGCGGATCACCGTGGGAGACGGCGACACCCGCAGGACGAGCAGCCGGAACGCGGCCTGCCAGCGCACGAGCCGGCTGCGAAACGCGAAGTGGTCCTGAAAGTAGGCGGTGAAGGCATCCGGGACGGCCGCGATCGCGGACCAGGTGGCGGAGGGTTGTGGCGGCGGGGCCAGGTCGCGATTCTCGCCACGCGTCATGCCGGCATCCACGCCGGCCAGTGTGGCCAGACCCGGCAGCGCGAGCGCCACCAGGAAGAGCGCCACGATTGCGCGCTCCCACGCTGGGTGCAGACGGCATTCCCGCGTCGCGCGCGGCGACGGTGTGGGGGCGGCAGGTGAAGGGGACACGGGCGACGGCATCGTCAGAATCGGAAGTAGATAAACGGGCTGTAGGTGCGCGCGGCACTCAGCATGATCGACGCGCCGAGCAGCACGACGAGGGCCACGGTAGCCAGCGCAGATGGCGCCCAGGCGAGCGCGCCATCCACGTTGCCGGCGGTGCCGCCACCCCTGCGCAACCGGCACGCCAGCATCGACAGCACCGGCGTGGCGCCGACCACACCACAGCCGAAGGCGATGGCCAGCTCCGGTGTCACGTGCCACCACCATCCGTAGGTGGTCGGCAGGCCCTCGCCGAAGCCGGCCATGGCGCGCAGCATCCCGCCCGCGCCAGCGAGCGTGTCGGCGCGGAACAGCACCCAGCCGACCATCACGACGAGCAGGGCATACACGTGCCCGCCGGCGCGTTGCGCCAGACTCGGCGCGGTCCGCGGGTCGCGCGCGCCCAGGCGCTCCAGGACCAGGAACGTGCCGTGGAAGAGTCCCCAGACCACGAAGGTCCAGCTGGCGCCGTGCCACAGCCCGCACAAGAAGAACACGGCCACGAGGTTCACGTGCGTGCGCCCGGACGACCCGCGGTTTCCGCCGAGTGGCACATAGACGTAGTCGCGGAACCACGACGAGAGTGAGATATGCCAGCGGCGCCAGAAATCCTGCACCGAGGCGGCGGCGTAGGGATACCGGAAGTTCTCGGGGAAGCGGAAGCCGAAGAGGCGTCCCAGACCGATCGCCATGTCGGAGTAGCCCGAGAAGTCGAAGTAGATCTGGAGCGTGTAGCAGGTCACGCCGAGCCACGCCAGTGGCGCGGTCAGTTCTGCCACCGGCAGCGCGAAGATCTGGTCGGCAGGCCCCGCGACGATGTTGGCGACGAGCATCTTCTTGGCCAGTCCGATGATGAAGCGACGAGCGCCGTAGGCCAGATCGGCCGTCGATACCACCCGCGCGGTGAGCTGCGCGGCGATGTCGCGGTAGCGGATGATGGGCCCGGCGATGAGCTGCGGAAAGAGCAGCAGGTAGAGGGCCGCGGCCACCGGCCCCTTTTGCGCCACGGCATCCCCCCGCTTCACGTCGACCACGTACGAGATCGCGTGAAAGGTGAAGAACGAGATCCCGATCGGTAGCGCGATGGCCGGTACCGTCAACGGCGCCACGCCCGCCATGCCCAGAGCAGCGTTCGCGTTGGTGACGACGAACCCGGCGTACTTGAACACCGCGAGCACGAGCAGATTGACGGCAACCGTGAGGCGCAAGAGGCGCGTCGCCGCAGGCGTGTCGCCCAGCGCGTCGATGCGCAAGGCCGCCAGGTAGTTGACGGCTATAGACCCCAGCATCAGCCAGGTGAACGCGCCCCCGCCCGTGGCATAGAAGGCGATGCTGGCCACGAGCAGCAGGCCGTTCTTCGGCAGCGGCAGCGCGTAGAGCGCCAGCAGCACCGGCAGGAAGACAAAGAGGAAGGTGGGCTCAGTGAACAGCACGGCGACGGTCCGCGGGCGAGGCTCGATGTGGAAGCTGCCCACGCGGAGGCGACGGCGTTGAGCGGTTCGACGATAGCACAGCGGTTCTCGTCTCCAGGCCAGGCCTATACTGGTGCACCACAATGACCCGCCTGCCAGCCGCCCTCTCGAGCCTGATGTTGTGCCTGTCTGCCGCCTGTGCCGAACAGGGGGCGGTCCCCGGTGGCGCGGCTCCGCCCGCGCCAGCCGCGGTGCCTGTCGCCGCGTCGGTGCCCGAGGCGGTGAAGGGGTGGCGCGAGTATCCGCTGCGCGAGGGCGTCGTCTCGATCCAGTCGGCGAAGTGGCGCACCGATACGGTGCACGTACCCGTGCCGGCCGGTGACGGACTCGAATACAAGCTGACGATGAAGAAAGGCGAGGGGCTGGTCTACAACATCGCCTATGGCACGCTCGCCGACCCCGGCCTGATGCTCACCGAGTTCCACGGCCACACCGAGCAGGTCGACGGCGTCGGCGACCTGATGTTCTACTCCAAGACCGGAGGGTCGCCCCAAAGCGGCGTGTTCACGGCGCCGTGGGACGGCATTCACGGCTGGTATCTCAAGAACGACAGCCCTAAAGACGTGATCGTGACCTTGGAGCTGGCGGGCTTCTACGCGCTCCAGGCGAAGTAGGCCGCGTGCGCCCCGCGCCGCGGTCTTGACGCGCGGTCGGCCGCCGCCTCACTGGCTGTCGCCGAAGGCGTCGAGCAGCAACGGCGTGAGCGCGTGCATCTTCGAGAGCGACGGCCGTCGAGGCACGAGTCCGGACGTGAAGCCGCGCTGGGTCAGCCGGTCGAGGACCGCCTGGCGGTTGGTGATGACGTGCACGGGCACGTCCCACGGCGCCCCTTCGCCGCTCACGAGCGCCGGCGGTTGATGGTCGCCGACGACGATCATCACGACGTCGCGATCAGCGCGCAGGCGAAGGTACCCCCCAAGCGTGGTGTAGGCGTACTTCAGTGAGCGGACGTAGCCTGGGCCAAGGTCGAGCCAGTCCGCCGGCACGTCGTACGCCTGCGCCAGCGCACGCGGATCGTATGGTGTGGGCGTGAGCATCCGGGCCCAGTCGGGTTGATACGGGGGCGTCGGCGTGAACGGCGTGTGCGTGCTGATGGTTGGAAACATCACGAACACCGGCTTGCGGGCGGCTGGCGCCGGCGCCACCTCGAGCGAATCCACGCGGGCCAGGCAGAACTGGTCGGTGACGTCCCACCAGCCAAACGACGGTCCCTCTTACTGCATGTCGAGTGCGCCATAGATCGTGTCGAAACCGTAGAACGTGCCTTCAGGCCACCCGCTCTGGATGCCCGGCATGACCGCCACCGACCGGTAGCCCTGACGTCTGAAGGGCGCGGTCATCGTGTCGCGCTGCTGCGCCATCAGGCGAGCGTTCATGGCGCCGTCGCGGATCTCGGTGCCCGACATGAGGCTGATGTGCGCCAGCCACGACTCGCCCCCGAAGGTCGGCGACTCGACGTAGGCCGACACGACCTGCCGGCCGCTCGCGGTGATGTCGCTGGCGAATTGTGCGCGAGCGGCGGCGAGCTCCGCGGCGTAGGCTGGCCGCTCCCAGCTGACCGCGCCGTACGACTCGACGAAGATGAGGAACACGTCGGCGCCCCGCACGTGCGCCAGGTTCGACGCCAGCACCGGCGCCGGACCCAGCTCGCGCATCCCGGCTCCGCTCATCTCGTAGGCGAGCTGCCGCGCCTGCTGCGCCCACACGAGCGAGACCGGCGTGGCGACGCCCGGCCACTGCGGAATCCGCTCGTCGAGCCGCTGCACGGCGCCGAGGGTCGCCACGGCGAGCGCCATCACGACCAGCACGCGGCGCCCGCGGGCGTCGCTGGTCGCGTGGACGACGCGAGCCAGTGCCCAGCGGATGGGCGTGTAGAGCGCCAGCGGCACCACGACCAGGGCGCAGGTGACCGCCGCGATCACCCACGGCGTGGCTACGGCCGCAAGCATCGCGCCGACGGCCGGCACGTGCGGCATGTCCCAGTACAGGTTGATGTCGCGACCCCAGAGCGACTGTGTCGTCACGGCGGCGTACCGCCCAAGCGTCAGCAGCACCAAGACTGCCGACAGCGCGCGCAGCACGCTTCGCTCGTGCGCGGCCACCGAGCGGCGCAGGTACACCAGCCCCAGCACGCCGGCGGCCAGTTCCAGCGACAGGTCGCCGCTCATCCGCACAAACGGCGTGGGCCAGATGTTGCCGAGGGTGAGCGCCCCATTCAGGAGCGCGAGGGCCAGGGCCAGCACCGCCCAATGGGGCACATCTCGTCGAAGCTGATCGTCGGTCACGGGATGCTGTCAGCGTACCTCAACCTCGCGAATCGCTTCGAGCGCCGCCCCGGCCGCGCGTTCCAGAATCCGGATGCGGAGCCCGGGTCCTGAGCCCGAGGCCCGAGTCCCGAGTCCCGAGCCCCGAGCTCCGCGCTGCTCACGGCGTGAAGTCGCGAATTGCGGCCACCGTCGACGCATCGAGCTTCTGCAGCATCGCGACCATCAACTCCACCATCTGGTCGAAGTCGCGGCGGTTGATGACCCCGTTGTGCGCGTGCGTGTAACGGGCCGGCACGAGCAGGTTCACGGTCGGCACGCCGCCGTTGCTCTTCTGGATCTCGGCCGAGTCGTCGCCGTAGCCCTGCACGAGGTCCAACTGCAGCGGCACTTTCTTCTCGGCCGCGGTCTGCTTCACAAACGTGCTCAGCTTTCGATTGGGCAGCGCGGAGGAGTCGTAGACAAACAGGATGGGCCCGCCCCCAAGCACGGCCTGCGTCTCTTCGGGCCGGCCGGGGAACACGTCCCCGGTGATACCGCCTTCAATCGCGATGCCGAGGTCGGGCTTGATGACGTCGGACGCCGTGTGGGCGCCGCGCAAGCCAATTTCTTCCTGCGTGGTGATGGCGTAAACGATCTGGTTGGGATGGGGCGTGGAGGCCAGTCGCCGCATCACCTCGACGACCACCGCGCAGCCCACGCGGTCGTCCCACGCCTTGCCCAGGTAGTTGCCCGTGCCGTTCAGCACCTCGAAGGGCGCGTCGGGCACGATGGGATCGCCCACCGAGATGCCCATCGCGCGCACCTCGGCGTCCGACGTGGCGCCGACGTCCAGATACAGGCTGTCGCGCGAGTACACGCGCGTGCGCTCGTCGGCCGGCACCACGTGGACGTCGCGAATGCCGGTGACGGCCTTCACCGGCCCCTTCGACCCGATGATGACCCAGCGCTGATCCACGAGCGCCTGGTCGAGCCAGCCGCCCAGCATCTGCATGGTCAGGAAGCCTTTGGGCGTGATGCGCCGCACCATGCCGCCCAGTTCGTCCATGTGGGCATCGACGATGATCTTCGGGCCGGTCGTGCCCTGCGTGGCGATGATCGAGCCCATCCCGTCAAACGTGATCGACGAGGCAAACGGCCGCATCTGGTCGACCATCACCTTGCGGATTGGCTCCTCGAAGCCAGGTGCGCCGGCGGTATTTGCGAGCAGCCGCAGCAGGTCCACAGTGCGATCCTGGGCGCCGGTGGTGACGCCGAAGACGACCAGCGTGGCCGCGGTGGCGGTAAGGAAGAGTCGCGGACGTGTCATGGGAAGCCTCCTGCGGCGCGCGCACCGCGTGGCGCGAGTCTAGCAGCCCCGGCGAGGGGTCTGACCCCGATGGCACGAGAGTTGTGCCATTAGCGCTTGACCGCCGCCGCGCGCGGTGGTGAGATCCGCCGATGTTCACCCGCGTTCTGGCCGCCGTCGGTGCCGTGCTTCTCGCGTCCGGGTCTTTCGGCGCTGGGGCGCCCGGCGACGATACCGTGTGGAACAAGGCCGAAGCTGCGCGCTATCTCGACGCGCGCATGGACCTCTGGTGGACCAAGGCCAAGCCGCTCAAGAATCCCGGCGGCGACACCAAGTGCCTGTCGTGCCACACCGCCATCCCCTATGCGCTGGCGCGCCCCGCCCTGCGCAAGGCCATGGGCGTCGTGGCCGCCACCGCGCACGAGACGACGATTCTCGACACCGTACGCACGCGCATGGCGCACCTCGACGACCAGCAGCCGTTCTACGACCACACGGAAGACAAGAAGGTCGAATCGCGCGGCGTGGAAGCCGTGATGAACGCGTTCCTGCTGACGAGCCACGACCTCGACACTGGTGCCACCGCCCCGAGCGCGGTCACGCAGCAGGCGCTCGCGCGTCTGTGGACGGTGCAGCGGGCCGACGGCGCGTGGGACTGGCTCAACTTCGGCCTCGAGCCGTATGAAACGTCCGATGCCGTGTTCCACGGCGCCACGGTGGCGGCCATGGCGGCCGGATCGGCCACGGGCCGCGCGGCCAGCGCGACTGAAGCCGGTCAGGCAGGCGTGCGGAAGCTGCGCGCGTACCTGAGCGACAACGCCTCCGCGCAGCGGCTCTTCAACCGCACCTGGGCGCTCTTGGCGTCGTCGCGCCTGAGCGGCGTGCTCTCGACCGCGCAACGCGAGGCCGTCGTGCGCGACCTGGCCGCCGCGCAGCGGCCCGACGGCGGCTGGTCACTGGCCGACCTCGGCGAATGGCGCTGGAGCAAGGACGCCGGTCCCTACGCGGCGCCCGGCGCCACCGACGCGGCGCAGTTGAGCGCATCGGACGCCTACGCCACCGGTCTCGTCGTCTACGCCATGAAGCAGGCGGGCCTTGGCGCCCGTCCCGCCGTGCAGAAGGGCCTCACCTGGCTGCGCACGAACCAGCAGGCCGCGCGCGCCGGCGACGAGGCGTGGGCGCCCTGGCGCGCCCACTCGCTCAACTTCGACCGCGAGCACGGCGGCGAGAAGGGCGAGCCGTGGCGGCGGATGTTCATGTCCGACCTCGCCACGGCGTTTGCCGTGCTGGCGCTGCTCTAGGCGCGCTATCTCTGGGTGATGACGCGCACCCACACCGCACCTGTCACCGATGTCACCGGGCGGACGGACGGGCGTCAGGCCGCCGCGGCTACGCTGCGGGCCAGCCATGAGCACCCTCGACCCCGTCCTGGCCCGCGTCGGCTTCCCCGGTCCTGGCGTCCTCGAGGCCGTCGCCTTGCTGCAGCACCTCGAGCGACGCACGCCTTCAGGCGAGATGCCCGCCGCGATCGATCCCCGGCCACTCGCCGTGGCCCGGGGCCAGTGCGTGACGCTGAGGCCTTGACCGCCGTTGCATGCGCACGGGACGATGGG
>JANNEJ010000989.1:0-1697 GCA_031378585.1 Acidobacteriota bacterium
AGCAGATCGTGCTGACGCGCGGCGCCGACTCGATCACCTTCCAGAAGAAAGCCGGCACGGGCGAGAACGCAGGCGATACGTGGACCGCGTCAGGACCGGGTGGGGCCGCCGCGCGCGAGGTCAAGGCTGGCCTGATGGAAGAGGCCGTGACCAAGCTCGTGGGCCTGCGCGCCGCCACCTTCGTGCCGTCGGTGCCCGCGACGGGCACGACGCCGGTCATGAAGGTGAGCACGCAGTTTGACGACAACAAGAAGGACGATGTGAGCTTTGCACGCGCGGGCGCCGACGTCTTTGCGGTGCGTCCGGATGAAACCGGCGCGGCGCGCCTCGACGTGGCGGCCGTGGAAGAGACGCTGAAGGCGTTTGATACGGTCTTGGCACCGCCCGCGCCACCAGCCCCGGCAACGCCCCCGGCCACGCCAGCGACGCCAGAGAAGAAACCGTGAACCACGGAGGACTCCGCGCAGCCGCGCTCGGAGTTCTCTTGGTGTCGGGTTGCGCGGCGAAGCCGCCCGCGAGGGCGTCGGTGCGCTTGCCGCCGCCTTCTACGGCGCCAGCCCTCTCACCCGCAGAGACCCGCCTCGAGCGCCTGGCCGCGGTCGTGGACGGCGTGCTCTCCGAGCGCGCGTTCGAGCGCGCCTCCACGGCCTTCGTCGCTCGCTCGCTCGCCACCGGCGAGACGCTCTACCAGCGCAACGGGCGCATGTGGCTCGTGCCCGCATCCACGATGAAGGTGCTCACCGCCGTGGCGGCGGCCGCGCGTCTCGGCTGGGGTTTCCGCTTCGAGACGCGCCTGGTCGCTATGGGCCCAGTCGTCAACGGCACGCTCACTGGGGACCTCGTCGTCGTCGGCACCGGTGATCCCACACTCAACCCGCGGCATCCCGAGCGCATGACCCTCTTCGACGACTGGGCGCGCGCGCTCAGCACGCACGGCATCCGCCGTATCACCGGGCACGTCGTGGGCGACGACTCGGCGTTGGAGCAGCCAGGGTGGGGCATTGGCTGGGCGTGGGACGACCTTGCCGTGGGCTACGGCGCGGCCTACGGGGCACTGCAGTTCAACGACAACGAAGCCGAGGTCACGGTCGGCCCGGGCGCCACGCCGGGCGCGGCTCCGGTCGTCTATGTGTCGCCGTCCAATCACGGACTGTTCCTCGACGTGCAGGCGATCACGGCCGCCGCAGACGCCGACGCCTCCCTGACGATGTCGCGGGTGCCCGGTACGCGCTTCCTCGACGTGACGGGCCGCGTGCCCCTCGGCGCGGTGCCAGCCTCCGACATGGTAGCCGTCGCAAACCCCACGCTCTTCTTTGCGGCGGAACTGCGCGCGACGCTCATGCGTCACGGCATTGCGGTCGACGGCGCGGCCATGGACATCGACGAGCAGAGCGAGCGGCCACGCGCCGCCGATGGCACCACGCTGCTCCTGGACCTGTCGCCGCCGCTCAGCGAGATCGTTCGGCCGTTGCTGCAGTGGAGCCGGAACAGCTACGCGGAAACGCTGGTCTCGGCGCTCGATGCCGTGCCACCCGCGTCGGTCGCGGATGGCCTGGCCGCGCTGCGCGCCACGCTGAGCGACCATACGGATTTTGGCCGGGCTTTTGCGAAGGCGGAAATCGCTGCCAGTCAGACTTTACCGGCGAGTGGTAAGGTATTTATTTCCACCAACGATCGGGATAAGGAGGCGGTGGTGC
>JANNEJ010001032.1:0-2340 GCA_031378585.1 Acidobacteriota bacterium
CCTGGTCTTCCTGCTGTCGGGCGGCGCCAGCGCCCTTATGGCGGCGCCGATGTCGGGACTCACGCTGGCGGCCAAGCAGCGCGCCGTGGCGCAGGTCATGAGAGCCGGCGGTGACATCCGAGCCTTGAATGCCGTGCGTAAGCATCTGTCGGCCGTGAAGGGCGGACGCCTGGCCGCGGCGTGTGAGGGGCGGGTGGTCACGCTGGCCATCTCCGATGTGATCGGCGACGACTTGAGCGTCATCGGCTCGGGGCCGTGCGTCGCCGACGGATCCACGTGGGATGACGCGCA
The DNA here is from genome assembly GCA_031378585.1 of Acidobacteriota bacterium. Classification (GTDB taxonomy): domain Bacteria; phylum Acidobacteriota; class Vicinamibacteria; order Vicinamibacterales; family UBA2999; genus CADEFD01. The sequence goes on from JANNEJ010001032.1 coordinate 292, forward strand.
CCAGGTCTTGCAGCGATTCGCCGGCGATGCGCCACCAGACGTCGAGGTGCTCGCGCTGGTCGACGCGGGCCGCGCCGGGCGCTTCGCCGACACGCCCAAACCCGGAGACCCGCGCCTTGCGCGCTCGACGGCGCGCGTGATCGGTGGACGGCAGCAGGCGATGTCAGCCGCGGCGGCCACGGCGGCCAGGCTCGGATATACGCCCCACGTCATCGATGCGCCCGTATCCGGCGAGGCGCGGGACGCCGCTGCGGCGTGGTGGCGCGACGCGCAGGCGTGGTTGGCCGGCGGCAGCGGACCCGTGGCGCTTGTGTCGAGCGGCGAGACGACCGTTACGGTGCGCGGTCCCGGCCGGGGCGGCCGCAATCAGGAGTTCGCCCTGGCGCTGGTCGAACCGCTCGGCACAGCGGCGCGCGAGACGGCCGTTGTCGCCATCGGCACCGACGGCATCGACGGCCCCACCGATGCGGCTGGGGCCCTGGTCGACTCCGGGACGGCGGCCCGAGCGCGAGTTCTGGCGCTGAATCTCCCCGCGGCGTACCTTGCCCGCAACGACAGCTACGCGTTCCTCGATGCGGTCGGCGGTCTCGTGCGCACCGGGCCGAGCGATACCAACGTGGGCGACATTCAGGTCCTGCTCAGCAAGCGGGCCTGATAGGCTAGCAACGATTCGCCCCGCGTGGCGTGGCTGCACACCGTGACCGACCAGGACGCCCTGCTCAGGGCCATTCGCACGCATGCCGGCGCACCGTCGACCGCGCGGGATCTCGCGCGCACCCTTGGCATCCCGCGGGAGGCGCAAGCCTCGTTCACGCGCCAGCTCCGCCAGCTCGCTGCCAGCGGAGCGCTGGCGGTCGTGCGCGGTAACCGATATGCGCTGCCGGATCGCACCCACGACGTCACGGGACGCCTCCAGGGACACGCGAGTGGCTACGCGTTTGTCATGCCAGTGGGCGGCGGCGAGGACGTCTTCATTCCGGCCGTCCGCCGCGCCGGAGCGATGCACGGGGATCTCGTGACGGCGCGCGTGGAGGTTCGCAAGGACGACGGCCGCGCCGAAGGGCGGGTGCTCGAGGTCGTGGAACGGCGTAGTGCGCGTGTGGTCGGACAGATGCGGCGCGACCGCAAGGGCATTACCGTGGTGCGTCCGTTCGATGCGCGGCTCGATGCCGACATCCGCGTCTCGATTGACGAGAGCCTGACTGCCGACGACGGCGACATGGTGACCGTGGAAGTCACCCGGTGGCCAGGCGTCACTGTCGAGGCGTCTGGGCGCGTCATCGAGGTCCTGGGCCCGCTCGACGACCCTGGCGTCGACACCGAGGTGGTGCTGCGCAAGCACGGCATTCCCGAGGACCACGCCCCGGATGCCGTCGCCGAGGCGCGCGCCCGCGACGTGGCGGTGCATCCGCACGAACTGGTGGGGCGCACCGACTTTCGTCAGCGGGTCGTCGTCACCATCGACGGCGAGCATGCGCGCGATTTCGACGACGCCATCTCGCTCGAGCGCCTGCCGAACGGGCACTTCTGGCTCAGCGTGCACATCGCCGACGTGGCGCACTACGTGCCTGAAGGCAGCGCGCTCGACCTCGACGGCTTCGAGCGGGGCACATCAGTCTACTTCCCGGAGCGGGCGGTCCATATGTTTCCGCACGAGCTGGCGACCGGCGTGTGCAGCTTGAATCCGCATGTGGACCGGCTCGTGCAGTCATGCCTGATGGAAGTGGACGACCGCGGGCAGGTCGTGCGCTACGAGCTGCACGACGGCGTGATTCATAGCCGGGCGCGGATGACGTACACCGCGGTCAACGGCATCGTGACCGACCGGGACCCGGTACTGCGTGCGCAGTATGCCGAGCTCGTGCCGCTGTTCGAGTTGATGCGCGACCTGTTCGCCGTGCTCAACGACCGCCGGCGGCGCCGCGGGTCCATCGACTTCGATTTGCCCGAGGCCCAGGTCATCGTCGACGCAGGCGGCGCGATCGCGGCCATCGTGGCGTCGGAACGGAACATCGCGCACCGGCTCATCGAAGAGTTCATGCTGCTGGC
>JANNEJ010001038.1:0-6344 GCA_031378585.1 Acidobacteriota bacterium
GGTGCGAGGGTGCCGAGGGAATAGCGCCGGCGGTGGCGGGTTTATTCAAGGCGACTTGCAGATTGCCGTCATTGGGGGAGGGGTATCGGGTCTGACGGCGGCGTGGCTGCTGTCCCGGGCGCACGATGTACGCCTGTACGAACGCGAACCACGGCTCGGCGGCCACGCGCACACCCACGACGTCCGGGTCGGGTCGCGAGTGGTACCGGTGGACACCGGCTTCATGGTGTTCAACGAGCGCACGTATCCCACCTTGGTCGGTCTGCTGGCGGCTCTCGACGTTCGGAGCCGGCCAAGCGACATGTCGTTCAGCGTGCGCTGCGACCGGTGCGACGTGGCGTATTCAAGTGTCGGACTTCGGGGGCTCTTCGCGCATCCGCGTCAGGCGTTTACGACCCCCCACCTGGCGATGCTCGCCGGAATCCTGCGGTTCTTCCGCACCGGCCGCCGCGTCCTTGCGGATGGTTCCGCGGCCGACCTCACGCTCGGGGCGTTCCTGGATGCCAGCCGCTTTGGCGAGTCGCTGGTCCGTCATTTCGTGCTGCCCATGGGCGGCGCTATCTGTCGGCCTCGTCGGGCGCGATGCGGGCGTTTCCGGCCGAGTCGTATCTGCGGTTCCTCGACAATCACGGGCTGCTGACCGCGACGGGGCAGCCAGTGTGGCGCACGGTGGTCGGGGGCAGCCGCCGCTACGTCGAACGTATCGCCGAGCGGCTTGGCCACGGCGTGCGCACGGGACGCGCGGTACGGTCGGTCACGCGTCTCGATCGAGGCGTGTCGATTCAGGTCGAGGGCGAGGCCCCACAGCAAGTGGATGCGGTGGTGGTCGCCACGCATGCCGATGACGCCCTCGCGTTGCTTGCGGACCCGTCGGCGCGCGAACGTCACGCCTTGAGCGCGTTCCGCTATTCCACGAACCCGACTGTCCTGCACAGCGACGCGACCTATCTGCCCGCGCGGGCCCCCGCCCGCGCGTCGTGGAACGTCAGCATGCGCGACTGCCAAGCGGAGGACGCGCCGGTGTCGATCACCTACGACCTGGCGCGGTTGCAGGGACTCGAGGATGCCGGCCCGCTGCTGTGCACGCTCAACGGTCGCGGCGAGCCTGCGCACGTTCATGCGCGCATGCGCTACACCCATCCGATTCTCGATCGGGAGGCCTGGGCGGGCCAGCGCGAGATCGCGGCGATCAATGGCGAGCGGCAGACGTACTACTGCGGCGCCCACCTCGGCAACGGCTTCCACGAAGACGGCGCCCGGTCGGCCGTCGTAGTGGCTGAGCGCCTCGGAGTGGCGTGGTGAGCGCCGACGCCCAGGGGGTGCCGGCCGGCTTGCTGGTAGGCCGCGTGTCGCATCGGCGCCTCGTGCCGCGACCGCACGCCTTTGCCTACCGACTGTTCATGCTGCGCTTCGATCTGGCGGCCGTGCCGGCGCTCGACCGTGTCCACGCGCTCTTCGGCATGCGCTGGTGGAAACCCGTGCGGTTCGACGTCGCCGACTTCCTCGGCGTGCCGCGCGCGCCGGGATCGGTAGACGCGCGGGTCGCCACGCTGCGTGCCGCCGTGCTGCGCACGCTGGCCGACCACGGCGTGCGTGACGCGATCGGACGCATCGAACTGGTGGCGCACGGCCGCATCTTCGGCTACGTCTTCAACCCGGTCAGCTTCTTCCTGTGCTACGGGGCCGATGCCGCCGCTGACCCGGTGGCCGTCATTGCCGATGTGCACAACACGTTCGGTGAGCGCCATGCCTACGTGCTGCCCGCCGCCCGGGCCGAGAGCCACGGCGTGTGGCGCGAGAAGAAGGCGTTTCATGTCTCGCCCTTCTTCACGCTCGATGGCACGTACCGCTTCGAGCTGTCGTTTGCCGATGGCGACGTGGACGTGCGCATCGACCTGCACGACTCCGGCCGGCCCGTCTTCGTGTCGCGCCTGCAGCTGGCCAGGCAGCCGCTCACGGTCGGCGGACTGGCGGGGGCGCTTATCCGCTTTCCATTCATGACGCTGCGCGTCGTCGCGGCCATTCACTGGGAGGCCTGGCGTCTCTGGCGCAAGGGCCTGTCGTATCATCCACCCCCCGCCTACGACCCAGCGCGTGCTCGCGCCACTCGTCGGTAGCCGCTCCACGATCACGGAGACCGCATGCTCGCCTCGCCTGGCGCCCGCGCCGACCGTTCCCTGTCCGCCCCGCCCGACGCTGCCGTCGCGGCCTGGTTCGACCGCCGCATTGGCGCGATCGCCCGACGCCGGGTGCTCGATGGCTTGTCGGCGTGGCGTGAGGGCCGGCTCACGGTCACCATGCCCGACGGCGCATCGGTTGTGCTCGGCGCGCCCGGTGCCGAGCCGCATGCCTCGGTGTGGATCGACAACGACCGGTTCTTTCGTCGCGTCCTCATGCACGGTGACATGGGTGCGGGCGACGCCTATATCGACGGCGACTGGCGGGCGGATGACCTGGCACTGGTTGTCGACCTGGCCTTCAGGAACCAGCAGCACGCGTCGCTCGATTCGGCGCTGACCGGTCTGGCGAATCTGGCCGATCGGTGGCGGCATCGCCGCCACAAGAACACCACCGCTGGCAGCCGCCGTAACATCTACGCGCACTACGATCTGGGCAACGAGTTCTTCGCGCTCTTCCTCGATCCGACGATGGCGTACTCGAGCGCGGTGTTCCTGGCGCCCGGCGACACGCTCGAATCGGCGCAGATCGAAAAATTCCGTCAGTGGGGCGAACGGCTGGCGCCGCGCGCCTCGGACCACGTGCTCGAAATCGGCTCGGGATGGGGCGGCCTGGCGATGCATCTGGCGCGCACGTATGGATGCCGCGTCACGAGCATCACGGTGTCGGAGGAGCAGCGCGCCATGGCAGCCGCGCGCGTGGCTGCGTCCGGTCTCGCGGATCGTGTGCAGATTGAACTGCGCGACTACCGGCACATCGAGGGGCAGTACTCCCGCATCGTGTCGGTGGAGATGGTCGAGGCCGTGGGCCGGGAGTACTGGCCCGACTTCTTCCGCGCCATTGACCGCGCCCTGGCGCCCGGGGGGCGCGTCGGCCTGCAGGCCATCACGATGCCCGACGGCCGCTTCGATGGCTACGCGCGCCGCTCTGACTGGATTCAGAAACACATCTTCCCTGGCGGCCTGCTGCCGTGTCTGCGCGAGATCTGCGCGGTGACGGGCGCGCAGACGCAGTTGGCCGTGACCCATGTGGAGGACCGTCCCCTCGACTATGCGCGGACACTCAACGCCTGGCGTACGCGTTTCATGTCGAGGATCGACGAAGTGCGGCAGATGGGCTTCGACGATCGCTTCATCCGCACCTGGGAGTACTACTTTGCCAGTTGCGAGGCCGGGTTCCGCACGCGCAATCTCGGGCTGCTGCACGTCATGCTCGCGCGCGTCGGTGACGACCTGGTGTAGTCAATACGCAATCTTCAGGTCGGCCACGAGCGGCAGGTGGTCCGACGCCATCAGCGCCTGACGCGTGCGCACCAGCTCCACGTGGGTGACCTCCACTCGGCCGCGATAGTAGATGTGGTCGAGGTGGAACAGCGGGAACCAGCCAGGATAGGTGCGCTTTCGCGTGAGGTACTTCGTCAGATCCACGCTCTCGAGCCGCGACGACAGAATGTCGGTGGCCAGTCCGCGCGCCCATTCATTGAAGTCGCCGAGCACGACGCTAGGGCCGTGCGGCCGTCGGGCGTGCACGATGTCGGCGAGCGTGGCGGCCTGGACGCGGCGCTCGCCGAGAGACGTGCCGAAGTGCACGTTGTAGATGTGCAGCAGGTGGTCGCCGTCGATGGCCACGTCCACGCGCTGCGCGCCTCGCGGCTCGCAGGTCTTCCACGACAGGTCGTGCTGCACGTGGTGGCGCACGGGCAGGCGCGTCAGCACCACGTTGCCGAAGAGCGCGCCCCGAAGATGCCGGGTGGGCGCCATCACCCAGCCCATGCCCAACGCCGCGCCCAGTTCGGCCGCCTGGCCGGGGCGACGCTGGCTTGCGCCGACGACCTCCTGCAGGGCGATGACATCGGCATCGAGGCCGGCCAGCACCGAGGCGATGCGCTGCGGCTGGGTGCGCGCGTCCATGCCGCGGCACCGGTGCACGTTGTAGGTCACCACCCGTACGGAACGGTCACGGCGATGAGCATCTTGCGGCATCTGGTCTCACCTACTACTCTTGAGCAGATGCGGGGCCCGCGGCAAGCCCCAGTCTCTGGAGGCGCCATGGCCATTTTGCAGAGCGAGCGGGAAGTGACCTGTCCATGCTGCGGTTCGACGCTCGTCGTCGACCTGAACCTGGGCCGCGTCGTGTCGCATCGAGAACCACCCTCGGGTCATGCGCCCGCGCTCGACAACGCTCACCGGGTGCTGCAAGAGCAGGAGCGGCGGCGTGAGGCCATCTTCGAACAGTCGATGCACACCGAGCGGGGGCGCGATGACGCGTTGTCGCGCCGGTTCGAAGAGGCGCTCGAGAAGGCCAGGCAGGAACCGAACACCAAGCCGCTGCGGGGCTTCGACCTCGACTAGTGCGACGCGCCGGCCTCAGCGCCGTGGCGCCGCAAACTCGGCCGGCAGCCTCATCCAGCGATCGCGGCGTGCGTAGTAGAGCGGCTTGATCCCGTGCGTATTGCGGAACGCCACGTAGCGGCGTTTCAGCTCGCGGTGTCGCGCGTCCGACGTACGAATCCGGTGGTGCGGCCAGTCGATGAGCAGTTGCTCCACGGCCCAGACGTTGCCCGCGGCCAAGCGCCAGTCATAGCGGCCCATGGCTGCCAGATGGACGACGGCGTAGCCGCGAACGCGTCCGGTGTAGTCCACGTAGGGATCGACATAGCTCAGGGCAAGCGCGCGTGGCGTGGCGAAGACGGGGCGGCGGCCGTGCAGTCCGGGGTCACGCGACCTGGCAATCGAGCCCCAGCCGTGTGGGCCGCGGTACACGAAGATCACGTGGTCGAGCCGGTCGGCCGACTCGAAGCTCAGCAGCAGCGGGGGATAACCGTGCTGTTCGAGGACCACAGCCGCACACAGTGCGGCCTCGAGACAATGGGCAGTACGTCGCGCCGCGACGCCGCGAAACGTATGCAGCGTCTCGCCGCCCTGTTCAGCGTTGTAGCGCAGCGCGTTGAGCCATGCTTGTACCGCCGCCGGCGTGCGCAGGCGGGCCAGAAGCGCGCGCTCGGCGCGCGTGAAGCGCGCGGCTGGCGGCGGCTCGCATCGCGGGGCGAGCGCGGCGCGCAGGGACTGGGCCGTGGCGGGGACCGGCGGCTTCATCGGGACGGCGGTGCGGCGGCGAGCGCACGGCTGAGTTCGGCCACCACCATGTCGGCTGTCCAGTCGTTGCCCGAGTAGGTGGCGACGACCCGGCCGTCGGGACCGATGACGGCCGTGCGCAGGTTGTGCGTGATGGTGCGATCGGCTTCGCGGATCACGTTCACGCCAAATTCCGCGGCAAAGCGGTCGACCACAGCGGCCGGCGCGGTGGCGAACCGCCACGCGGGCCCGGCGCCAACGTGTCTGGCATGCTCGGCCAGGACCTGCGCCGTGTCGACGTCGGGGTCGAAACTCACCGAGAGCAGCCGGACGCGCCCCGCGAGCGCTGGCGCCGACGCGGCGGCCTGCTGTACTTCCGCGAACCGGCGGTCCATCAAGGGACAGAAATCGGGTAGTGGGCACCGCGTATAGATGAACGTCACCACCGCGGCACTGCCGGCCCAATCCGCCAGGCTGAACGGCTCACCTTTGTGATCGGTCAGCGGGGTGAGCGGCACGGCGTCGCCTGGACTCAGAATGTGCACGCCCTCGGCCACCGGCCTCGCCGTCGCGGCGGCAGGCAGGGGCGCGGTGCCGGTCAACTCCAGTCCTTCCAGGTAGTACCGGCCAGGCTCCACGACGAGCGTGGCCTTCACGAGGTCTCCGGGCCGGCGCTCGCGCACCGACGCGCGGTCCTCGACCGGGAAAGGCATGGTCATGGCGCCCATGTAGCCCGCGACGTCGCCGTGCTCGAGCAGGACCTGGCCCGTGTCGAGTTGCACGCCCAGCAACTGGCCCTCAATGGGGTACCGCGTCGCGGTGACGGCAGGCGGGGCGGGCGCACACGACGCCAGCGTGGTCAGCAGGAGAGTGGTGGCGACCAGACGGCGCATCGCCAGGAATGTACCACGGCGGCGGGCGCCTCCAGGCATCCCGGCTCCCCCCTTGACACGGGGTCTGCTATACTTCGCCCACTTTAACGTCCCTGAGGGAGTTTGCTCGTGCCGGTCGGTGAGACTTCGTTTCCCCTGCCATGCTGGCGAGCTGGCCGAGGGGAAGCACCGGCGTGTCGCGCGCGTCGGGCTGTTCGAC
>JANNEJ010001044.1:0-2248 GCA_031378585.1 Acidobacteriota bacterium
ATTTCAGGGTGATGCTCTCACTCAGGGGACTTTCGGCACAAAGTCGATCGACGCGGAGTTGATGCAGTAGCGCTTGCCGGTGGGCGCCGGACCGTCGTCGAAGACGTGGCCCAGATGCCCGCCGCAGCGGCGGCAGTGTACCTCGGTGCGCGCCATGAACAGGGATCCGTCAACCGAGGTGCCGACGGCGCGCGGCAACGGCGCGGTGAAGCTCGGCCAGCCGGTGCCGCTCTCAAACTTGTCCTTCGATGAGAACACTGGCAGCGCGCAACCCGCGCAGTGGAACGTCCCTGCGCGATGCTCGTCGTTGAGTGGGCTCGAGCCGGGGCGCTCAGTGCCCTCCTGGCGCAGCACCTTGAACTGCGCCGGCGTCAACACCGTCCGCCATTCGGCGTCCGTCTTCGTCACCTCGAATGCTGTTGCCGCTGCGCCCGTGGGCGCCCCTTCGTCCGCCGCGGCCACGCATCCTGCCCAGACCGCCGGCACTGTCCCGAACAACCCTGCGAGAAACGTGCGTCGATACATAGTGGCCCTCTGGCAAGGTATATACCTCGAGGCCCCTAGCCCGCATTATTCACCAGTGCGCGTGTTGGCGGTTGCGAGCGGCCCCTCGGGCGGCCCGGAGCGGCGGTGACCGTGATGAAGGCGCGGCGGCGGACCGCGGAGCCGGTGTGCACCGGAGACGCGGGTGTCTGGAGGGCGTGTGGCGCGGTGGCGGCGACACCTCCGGCGCGAGGATGCGTGGGCGTGCGGCGGGGGCGCCGGTTATGCCGGCGCGGCGCCGAGCGCGCGGGCCAGACGGGCCCACGTCACCGCGTCGGGATGGGATCGGGGGAAATGCAGGACGACCCGGCGGACGGAGCGCACGACCTGCACCCCGATCGTGATCAGCGCCTGCCGCAGGCGCGGCACTTGGGCGCCGCGGAGCGCGGTGCGGTCGGCGCGGAGTTGGAGCTCTTGGAAGAGGACGAAGGCGGCGGCCGTCAGCGTCACGCGCAATTGATTGGCCCAGAAGCGTGTGCAACTGGTGCGCCCGAACGCGAGTGCGAGTTTCAGTTCCTTGAGGCGATTTTCGCTGTCGCCACGCGCGCAATACACGTGGGTGTAGATCCACCCGGGGGTCTGGCGCAGATTCGTGATGACAAAGCGCGGGTTGTCGCGCGGGGCACGCCCGTCGTGCCACACGACTTCCGCTTTGATGATCGTGCGCCGCGGCGCCGTCCACCGGCCCGCCTGATACGCCGCCTCGCCATACGCGGTCGCGGTCGCGTGGGTCGTGGTGACGACGGGCCGAAGCGGCGCGACGTAGGGCTCGGCGTGTCGCGCGAGGACCGGATTGCCCGCCATCGCCACGACATACTCGACCGCTGCCGCCTCGAGGAAGTCGAAGACCGCCGGGGTGGCGAAGCCGGCGTCGAGGCGCACGCGGAGGCGCACGCCTCGAAAGGCGCGCCGGAGTGTCGGGAGTAAACGCTGCAGCAGGCTCACCGCGCCCGCCGTGCCCGCCGCGTTGCCGGGACGCAGGATCGCAGCGACGAGGTATTGGCGCGCCTCGTCGTCGAAGGTCAGCGTGGCCACGAGGGGGAGATAACACCAGTGATCGTAGAAGCCATTGAAGAAGGTGAGCTGCTGCGCGCCGTGGGTCTGGTCCTCGGTGACATCGAGATCGATCGTAATCAGGCGCACGCGCCGGCGGCGGCGGCGGTGGCGCGCGATCACCGTGTTCGCGAGGGCGGCGCTCATCGCGAGCAGCATCCGCGGCGCGGCCGTGTGCTCGAAGCGCGAGATGGTCGGCTGCGATGCCAAGCGACCGCCGTCGATCGGGTCGCGCCCCAACAACAGTTTGTGGATCGGATCGTCGGCGAGCCGGTCGGCGTCATTGCCGTCGGGATGGCCACACGCGATCGCGAAGACGCGCTGCGCGAGCAGATCCCCGACACCGTGGGTGACGCGGGTCGAGGCCCGTGCATCGGGCACCGTCGCCGTCAAGGCGGCCAGCAATCCCAGCTGGCGATCGGCCGCCTTGAGCAGGATCGCCCCGCCGTCCGAACTCGCGTCGGGTCGGTCAAAGGTCGCGACCACGGCCCGATCGGCCAGGTCCGCAAACAGAACAGGCTGTGCTATCGTCGGCTCGTTCAACGCAGGCGCCTCTCTCGTGGGAACAAGCTCGTGTGGTAACGGCTTTGTACCACGGAGAGGCGTTTGTGTTTCTACCGATGCGCGCTCACACGTGAATAATGCGGGCTAG
>JANNEJ010000006.1:0-2791 GCA_031378585.1 Acidobacteriota bacterium
AAAAATCGTTCGTGACCTCGTTGGAGTCCAGATCGATATCCGCAAAAATCACGATGTCGCAAACGGGTTGCTCAAGCACCTGAGCTCCCCAGCCCGCCTCCTGGCCAGCGTGGAATTTTTCGCGACATTCAAAACCCATTCGTTCCAATAACGCGATCAAGTCCGAAAAGCAGGCACGGCTACTGCGATACGTATGATGGTCATGGTTTCCCCACCCGACACCGATCGATTGCTGACGCATATACTGAATTTGTCCGGCGCGGTTGCGAGATTGCCAGTAGTCGCGTTCCCCTTCAAAAAACAGATGACACGTCATGTCGCGGTCTACTCTACCAATTGAATCTTCCACGAGAGCCATTGTGCTCGCAAATGCATCGGAATCTGAATCGAACTTGCGTCGTCGATGCCAATTGATGGCGTTGGCGCCGGCACCGTTGCGCAAGTGCGCCGTGTAGTTCGACAGGTCTACGGGCGTGGTTGAGGCCGCGGCCGGAATCGTACGCGCGCCGCGCGCGTGCTCGAAACCGGTGGCAATCACCGTGATCTTGACTTTCCCGGTCAGGGCCGGGTCCACCACGGCGCCGAAGATGATGTTGGCATCCTCGTGCGCGGCCTCTTGGATGACGGACATGGCGTCGTGCACTTCCATCAGGCCCATGTCCGGCCCGCCGGTGATGTTCACGATCACCCCGCGCGCGCCGTTCACCGTCGCGTCCTCGAGCAGCGGGCTCGACACGGCGCGGTTGGCCGCGTCGAGGGCGCGGGTCGGTCCGTCGGCCATTGCGGTGCCCATCATGGCCACGCCGGCCGACGACATGATCGCCTTCACGTCGGCAAAGTCGAGATTGATGATGCCGGGCACGAGGATCAGATCGGAGATGCCCTGAATCGCCTGCCGCAACACGTCGTCGGCGGTCACGAACGCATCGAGCATCGAGGTCTGCCGGTCGATGACCGACAGCAGACGCTCGTTGGGAATCGTGATGACGGTGTCAACCGCCTCGCGCAGGGCCTCGAGGCCGTGGGCCGCCTGCGTGAGCCGCTTCTTCCCCTCGAACTTGAAGGGCTTGGTCACGACTGCAATCGTGAGCGCGCCGAGTTCGGTGGCCAGGCTGGCAATCACGGGCGCGGCGCCAGTGCCCGTGCCGCCGCCGAGTCCGGTCGTGACAAACACCATGTCGGCGCCGCTCAACGCCGCGATGAGCGCGTCGGTGTCCTCGAGCGCGGCCTGCCGGCCAACGTTGGGATCGGCGCCGGCGCCCAGCCCCTTGGTCAGTTTGCTGCCGATCTGGATCTTGACTGGCGCGGGGTTCGATCGCAGCGCCTGCGCATCGGTGTTGGCCACCATGAACTCGACGCCCGAGAGTCCGGCCTGCACCATGCGCGACACGGCGTTGCCGCCGCCGCCGCCGACGCCCACCACCTTGATGCGGGCGCCACTGCGCAGCTCTTCTTCCAGCATCAGCCGGAACTTGTCATGAGGGTCAGCCATTGCGCCTCCAGGTTTCAACCATCCGTCCATCAGAAGAACTCCTTGAATACCGTCCGCAGCCGGCTCACGATGCGGGTGAAGGCGCCGCTGCCTTCCGCCGTGTCGACCTGACGATGTCTGTAGGCGTAGAGCACGAGCCCAAGGGCTGACGCGCACACGGGGTTGCTCAAATGGTCGGCCAGGCCGCCGACGCCGGCCGGTACGCCGCGACGCATCGGCAAGTCGAAGATCTGCTCGGCGATCTCGGACATGCCGTCGAGCACGGCGCCGCCGCCGGTGAGCACCAGTCCCGAGTTGAGCGACTTTTCGTACCCGGCCTTGCTGATCTCGTCCCACGCCAGGTGGAAGAGCTCTTCGGCGCGCGGCTGCAGGATGTCCGACAGAATTCGGCGCGCCATCACGCGCGGCCGCCGGCCGCCGACGCTCGCCACCTCGATGGTCTCGTCTTCGTCGATCATGCCCGAGAGCGCGCAGCCCGAGCGGCGCTTCACTTTCTCGGCTTCCGGAATAGGCGTACGCAACCCGACGGCGATGTCGTTGGTGAAGTGGTCGCCGCCCACGCCAATCACCGCGGTATGCCACAACGCGCCGCGCTCGAAGATGGCCAGATCGGCCGTGCCGCCGCCGATATCGAGCAGCGCCACGCCGAGCTCGCGCTCGTCGGGCGTCAACACGGCTTCAGCAGCGGCGAGCTGGCCGATGACCATGTCCACCACCGAGAGGCCGGCCCGGTTCACGCACGCCACGAGGTTCTGGGTCGAGCTGGCGGCGCCGGTCACGATATGCACGTTCACCTCGAGCCTGGCGCCGGTCATGCCGACCGGGGCGCCGATGCCGTCCTGCTCGTCGACGACGAAGTCCTGCGGCAGCACATGCAGCACCTCGCGGCCGGCCGGCAGTGACACGGCTCGCGCCGCGTCGAGTGCGCGCCGCACGTCTTCGCGGGTGATCTCGCGGTTCTTGCCCGCCACCGCCACGACCCCGCGGCTGTTGAAGCCCTTGATGTGAGGGCCGTTCACGGCCAGGTGCGCCGAGCCGATCTCCACGCCGGCCATGAGCTCGGCTTCGTCCACCGACTTCTTGATGGATTCGACCGCGGCCTCGAGATTCACGACGACGCCGCGCTTCAACCCCTTCGACTCCGCCATGCCGATGCCGATGATGTCGAGGGCGCCGCTGTCGGACACCTCGCCCACCACCGTGCACACCTTCGACGTGCCGATGTCGAGCCCCACGATGTATCGCTCACTGCGTGCCACTACTGACCTCCCACCCGACCACCCGACCCCGCCTCGCGCG
>JANNEJ010000009.1:0-1556 GCA_031378585.1 Acidobacteriota bacterium
GCCGCGCCCGGAGCAGCTTCGCGTTGGATCGCGCGCTTGAACACGCACGCGCGCTGGGCGTTGGACTGGTCGTATTCGAGCCGCTGCGCGTGGCCTACCCCTGGGCGTGCGACCGGTTCCATCAGTTCGTGCTCGACGGCATGCGCGACAACGCGCGCGCGTTCGACGTGCCCGGCGTGACCTACCTGCCGTATCTCGAGCCGGTCCCTGGCGCCGGGTCCGGCCTGCTCGAGACGCTGGCCACTGGGGCCGCGGTGGTCGTGACCGACGAGTTCCCGTGCGGCTTCCTGCCGCGCATGGTGGCCGCGGCAGCCGCGCGCCTGCCCGTGCGCGTCGAAGCCGTCGACGGCAACGGCCTCATCCCCTTGCGGGCCACCGACCACGCCTATCCCACCGCGTATGCCTTCCGGCGGCATCTGCAGACGTCGCTGCAGCCGCATCTGAGGCTGAGCCCCGAGGCTGAGCCATTTGGGAATCCGCTGCGCGTGACCCGGCCGGTACTGCCGGCAGGCGTGACGGCGCGCTGGCCGGACGCGTTCACGTGGATCGCCGCGGGTGGATCGCTCGACGCGCTGCCCATCGACCACTCCGTAGCGCCGACTGCGCGAGGCGGTGCCTCGGCCGCCGAGGCGCGGCTGGACGGGTTTTTGCTCGACGGGTTGCCGCGGTACGCGGACCGCAACGATCCCGTCGATGACGTCACAAGCGGCCTATCGCCGTATCTGCACTTCGGCCACATCTCGGCGCACGACGTATTTCACGGCGTCATGCGCGGACAGGGCTGGCTCGGCGACCTGCCGTCGTCCGGACGCGGCGGGCGCGAAGGCTGGTGGGGCGTGTCCCCTGCCGCCGAGGGTTTTCTGGACCAGCTCATTACCTGGCGCGAAGTGGGCCTCAACATGTGCGCCCACCGCGCTGACTACGACCGGTTCAGCTCGCTGCCAGCGTGGGCCCAGGCCACGTTGGCCCGTCATGCAGACGACCCGCGCGAGCACGTCTACACCCTCGACGAGTTCGACGAGGCCCGCACCCACGACCCACTCTGGAACGCCGCGCAGCGCCAGCTCGTGCGCGAGGGCCGCATGCACAACTACCTGCGCATGCTCTGGGGCAAGAAGATTCTGCAGTGGTCGCCCACGCCGCACGACGCGCTCGCCACCATGATCGACCTCAACAATCGCTACGCCCTCGACGGCCGCGACCCCAATTCCTACAGCGGCATTTTCTGGACCCTCGGCCGCTACGACCGGCCCTGGGGCCCGGAACGCGAGATCTTCGGCACCGTGCGCTACATGTCGTCCGAGAACACCGCCCGCAAAGTGCGGGTGAAGGACTACCTGGCCCGCTACGGCACCGAACCCACCCTGTTCTGAACCGGGGTCTGACCCCTATGGCGCAAGATCTGCGCCGTGAGGGGTCTGACCCCTATGGCATGAATCTCGCGCGCCGCGTGACTGTGGCGCTGCTAGAATCGCCGCCATGTCAAGAATTGCCATGGTGTCGGCTGCCGTCCTGCTTGCTTTCTCCTCCGACGCCCAGGCGCAGGTCACCGCCTT
>JANNEJ010000093.1:0-9350 GCA_031378585.1 Acidobacteriota bacterium
TTGCCGAAGAAGAACAGCTTGTTCTTGAGAATCGGGCCGCCTAGATAGGCGCCGGTGTTGGCGAACGAGAACGTGCCTGGATTGAAGGGTAGACCTTTGGCTTCGGTGCCCACCATGTCCTCGTTGCGGAACTGACGATAGAGCGAGCCGTGGAACTGGTTGGTACCGCTACGCGTGACCGAGTTCACGCCGGCGCCCACGAAGTTGCCCTGGCGCACATCGAAGGGCGCGACGTTGACCTGAATCTGTTCGACCGCCCACGGCGAAATCGGCGCGACGCCGGTGCGCTCGCCCGGGGCGCCGCTCGAGCCAAGGCCGAACGAGTTGTTGAAGGACGATCCGTCGACCGTCACGTTGTTCAAACGGCCGTCCTGGCCGGCGAACGTCGCGCCGCTGGCCTGCGGCGTGAGGCGCGTGAAATTTTCGAGGCGGTTGCTCAGGTTGGGCAGGTTGGCGATCTGCTCCAGCACAACCGTCGTGGCGGCGCCGGTGCGAGTAGAGCTGAACACCTCAGATGTCGACGCCGTGACGGTGACCGTCTCTGTGACAGCGATGGAGCGCACGGTGACCGGCAAGTCAGTGGCGACGCCCAGATTCACGACGATGTCGTCTTGCGAGAACGGCTCGAAGGCGTTGCCGCTGCCCTGGTAGGCGACCGTCACTGAGTAGGGACCGCCGACCCGCATACCGGGAATCACGAAGCGGCCGTCGCCACGCGACGTGGCTTCGTAGTTGGAGCCCGAGGGCAGGTGAATGGCAATGACGTTGGCGCCTGCCACCGGCTGCCCACCCTGGTCGGTGACGACTCCGATCAGCGATCCGGTTGTGACGCCCTGGGCATACGAGGTCGACGATAGGCCGACGAGCACGGCCACGAGCAGCACGAGCGGCCAGAGCGCGCGAACAACGAGCTTCATATAGGTCTCCATTTGACGCACTTGACGCCCCTACTTTATCAAACCGTCACGCTCCGGCGCGTCGGCAGCGTAACAATTGCCAGCGCCCTTCCGAAAAAGTAAAGGGCTGTTTCGCCCCGGGAGGCGAAACAGCCCTTTACCTGCTCTCGGCCGGATGCGGCCGCAGTTGGACTGCCGGCTACTTCTTGGCTGCAGCGGCTGCGGCGTCGGCGTTCTTGGACTTGCGCATCTCTTCGGCCTTGTCGCGCAACTGGTCGGCTTCGCGAATGAGTTGCTGCTGCCTGGCCGGGTCCTTGATGAGGTTAGCCTGCAGCCGCAGCAGGAGGTTCTTGTAGGCAATCGCCTCCATGTAGTCGCTCTTGATGGCGATGGCCTTGTCCACCGACTCGATGCCTTTCAGGACCAGATCGAGCTTCTCGGTGTCCTTCAGGCGGAAGTCGCGATACGCCTTGTCCCAGTAGTAGGTCGACACCGTGTAGTGGGCTTCGGGGTTGTTCGGTTCGATGCCTACGCGCTGGCCCAGGGCCTCGATCGTCTTCGGGAAATCGCCCTGGCGGTTGTAGTAGCCCGCCAGCTGCATGTACACGTTGGGGTCGGTCGGCTTGGCGGACTTGGCCTTGATGAAGGTCTCTTCGGCGATCTCGTACTCGCCCGAGTTCTCGTAGATGCTGGCCAGCTGGAAGTAGTTGGATGGGTCGGCCGGGTCCAGTTCGATCATCTTCCGCACGATGGGTTCAGCCATCGTGGGGTCGTTCAGCTTGTCGGGCCCGTAGGCCGACACCAGGAACTCGAACGAACGCCGCTTCCACAGCGGGTCGGCGATGTTCTCGGCGGCCTTGTTGTAGTTGTCGATCGCCTTGGCGAGCAGGGCGTCGTTCTCTGGCTCGCCCACGCGCGTGGGGCGGTAGAGATTGTCGAGTGAATTAGCGAGGAAGAAGTAGCTGTAGGCGTTACTCGGATTCATCTGGAGGGCTTCTTCGTACTTGGTCGCCGCCGCCTTCCAATCGCTGGCGGCGTACAACTTGTTGCCGTCCTTGAATGCCTTCTGGGCGCGCACTTCGTTGACCTTGCCGCACCCCGTAAACGCCAGGCCGAGGCCGGCCACCAGTGCCAGACCCGACATCGAAGACCGAAGCTTCATCGTTTCCCCCTCAAAACCTTAGACCGCGTCGAACAGCCCGCCGGACAGCGCACGGGTACTTCCGACCGGGATATAGAGCCGCAGGGCGGAAAGTATAGCCAGTTCCCACCCCCCCCGCAACCCGCCTTCGCGCTTCGCGCTACGGCGAGGCAGGCCCAGACCAGCTGACTGCTATCATGAACGCGCAGTCAGATTCTCTTCCTGCGTTAGACACCGAGTTACGTCAAGTGGCCATGATCCGCTTCGAGGATCTCCTCAGCAAGGTCCGAGCCTACAGCCCCGACGCCGACGTGGAGCTGCTGCGGAAGGCGTATGTCTTCTCGGCCCTCGCCCACAAGGGCCAGGTCCGCCATTCCGGCGAGCCGTATCTCGTTCATCCGCTTGAGGTTTCGGACATTCTGGCGGATCAGCGCCTCGACGTCGTGTGCGTGGTCTCCGGCTTACTCCACGATGTGGTCGAAGATACCCTGACCACGGTCGAGCGCATTCAGGAGCTGTTTGGGCCCGACGTCGCGCATATCGTGGAAGGCGTCACCAAGATCAGCGCCATCCCGTTTTCTTCGAGCGAGGAACGTCAGGCCGAAAATTTCCGCAAGATGCTGCTGGCGATGGTCGATGACATCCGCGTCATCTTCGTCAAGCTGGCCGACCGCCTGCACAACATGCGCACCCTGCAGTTCATGCCCGAGGACCGCCGGCCCCGCATCGCCCAGGAGACCCTCGACATCTACGCGCCAATTGCCAGCCGGCTCGGCATGAACAAGCTGAAGAACGAACTCGAAGAACTGGCGTTCCTGCACCTCGAGCCCACGGCGTATCAATCGCTGCGCTCGCGAGTCGAGGCCAAGCGCGCGGCGACCGAAGGCGTCATCGACGAGCTGACGTCCGAGATCCGGAAGAACCTTGCCGCGGCCGAAGTGCCGCTTGTGAGCGTCGATGGCCGGGTCAAGCGCATCTACAGCATCTGGCTCAAGCTGCGACGCCAGAAGATCGAGCTCGACCAGGTCTACGACTTCGTCGCCATCCGCATCGTGACGCCGTCGGTGAAAGACTGCTACGCCGCGCTCGGCATCATCCACCAGGCGTGGTCGCCCGTGCCTGGGCGTATCAAGGACTTCATCGCGATGCCGCGGCCCAACGGCTACCAGTCGCTGCACACGTCGGTGATCTCCGATCGCGGCGTGCCGTTTGAGGTGCAGATCCGCACCGCCGACATGCACCGCCGGGCCGAGGAAGGGATCGCGGCACACTGGAAATACAAGGAGGGGCGCGTGGGCGGGGGCCGCGACGAGCAGTATTTCCAGTGGATGCGCCAACTGCTCGAGACCCACCAGGAAGTGCGCGACTCGCAGGAGTTCCTGAATCACCTGAAGATCGACCTCTACCGCGAAGAGGTCTACGCCTTTACCCCGCGGGGGCAGGTCAAGGTGCTGCCCGACGGCTCGACGCCCATCGATTTCGCCTACGCCGTGCACACCGACGTCGGCCACCGCTGCGTGGGTGCACGGGTCAACGGACGCATGGTGCCGCTGCGCTCGAAGCTGAAGAACGGCGACATCGTCGAGATCATGAACACCGCCGGACATGCGCCGAGCCGCGACTGGCTGAGCTTTGTGAAGACGTCGCGCGCCCGCACGAAGATCCGGCAGTTCATCCAGATTGAAGAGAACGCGCGCGCCATCGAGGTGGGCCGGAAGCTGCTCGAGAAGGAAGCGAAGCGTTTCGAGATCGGCAAGGCGATGCTCGAGGAAGACAGTCTGCGGCCCGCCGCCACGGCGCTCGGCCTGGGCAAGGTCGACGACCTGCTCGTGCAGCTGGGTTACGGCAAGCTGTCGGCGCGCCAGGTTCTTGACGCCTTGATGCCAGGCGGGCAGCTGAAGGAAAAATCGCCGGACCATCCGGTCGTATCCGCGATGAAGCGCGTGCTGCGGCCGGCAAGCGCTGCCGCCGATCGCATCACGGTGAGCGGCGCCGACGACCTGATGGTGGCCCGCGCGCGGTGCTGCAATCCCATTCGCGGGGAGAAGATCGTGGGCTACATTACCCGCGGCAAGGGGGTGTCGGTACACGCGGCGGCGTGTCCCAACGTGATCAATCTGATGTACGACCCGCAGCGACGGATCGATGTCGAATGGGACACGGGCGGCGATCCTGCGCCTTACACAGTACGGCTCACCATGCAGGTCGAGGATCGGAAAGGCATGCTGGCGGAACTCAGCGCAAGCATCGCTGGCATCAACACGAACATCCTGAACCTGGAAGCGACGACGGACGCCGACGCCCATGCCCGCATCGATGTCACCGTCGAGATCAAGGACATGAAGCACCTCGAGAAGGTGATCAAGTCACTGCGCAAGGTGGACGGGGTGCACGACGTCGAGCGTGCGACGATCCGCTAGCCTGGGACGGGGATCAGCAGGCGGGGCGGTGCCCGCAAAGATTCAGTCGAGCACGACGATCGCGTCGATTTCGATCCGCACGTCGCGTGGCAGCCTGGCCACCTGCACGGTGGCCCGCGCGGGGTACGGTTCCGTGAAGCATGTGGCGTACAACTCGTTGACCACCGCGAAGTCGGCCATGTCGGCCAGATAGATGGTGGTTTTGGCCACTTTCGAGAAGTCCGCACCAGCTTCAGAGAGCAGTGCGCGCATGTTCTGGAGCACTTGCGCTGTTTGTTCCCGAATCCCGCCCGCCACGACCACGCCGTCGGGACCCAGCGGAATCTGACCCGACAGGAACACGAGTGACCCCACCGCGAGCGCGGAGGAATAGGGGCCGATGGCGGGGGCTCCCTGGGAGGAACTGATGGCTCGGCGACCGCCTTCGTTCGGACTTCGACGGTCAGGCATGGCTAGGCGGCCTTGACGACCTTCTTCGAACGGATGCAGCGCGTGCACACGCGCATCCGCTTCGTGGCGCCGTTCACCACCGCACGCACGGTCTGCAGATTCACTTCGAACCGGCGGGCACTGACGTTGTGGGCGTGAGAGATGGTGCGTCCGACAACCGGACCCTTGTCGCAGATTTCACAGCGTCTCGCCATGACATATACCTTCTTGCTTGCTACGTACTAGCGACGTCGAAACGTCACGGTGACAAACGCTAAGGTTACCACGCCATCGCCCTGGGAATCCACCGGTTGGCCCGGTATGTCCGGCCGCGGGACAGTGGGCTTGGGCCGATTGCTGTGCCGCGTGGCGACGAGTCGAGGTGGGTGTCCTTTGTGGTATCAGGGCCACAACCTGTGTGTAATTATTGCCACATACTTGGCGCCGGTTGTCGGATTCCGTCGCCAGATGGGGACACCCTGCCCGATAGAACCCGAACGGCTCCTGCGGCGTCTAACCGATTGAACATTTGTTCGATACGCTCGGAACACCCCCGAACTAATTCAGTCAAGTTATTTGTTTACAATAGTTTAGCTGAATAATTCGACGGGGATTATCTCGAACGGACAGCACGGCTTATGGGCTCGACCCGTTTGAGCATGCCGAACATTCGTTATTTTTGTTTGTTCGTGGCGGCGTAGGAAGTGGCTTGGCGAACCCGTCTAGCCAGGTACGGCGATTGCAGGTTGTAAAGGACAGCACGAAGTCCTTTGCAACAGAGGACACGGAAGGAGCGGCTGAAGTCATGGCCAAGGCAGCGAAGAGGAATGTGGCGACCGCGGAGCTCGACCCGAGCACGCGCTACGACGAACTCAAGACCATGCTCGATGAGCGCCGTCGCGTTATCCTGCAGGAAGTGCAGGGCAGGATCCGTGGTGTTCGCGCCGATGGCGCTGACCGGCCTCACGAGAGCCAAGACCCTGGAGAAACCGCCGAGGTCGACATCCAGGAGGATATCGAGTTCGCGCTCATTCAGATGAAGGCCGAAACGCTCAACAAGATCAACGAGGCGCTCGCGCGTCTCGACGAGGGGCGATACGGGCACTGTTACGAGTGCGGCGACGAAATCGCCGAGGCTCGGCTGCGCGCCCTGCCGTTCGCGGTGCGTTGCAAGGATTGCGAAGAAGAGCGTGAGACGGCGATGCAGCGCGAGCGTACAATGTCGCGTCGCGGCTCGTCGAGCTTCTTCGACATGTAGCGTTAGAACCGGCACCAACCGACGAGCAGGCCCCGCCCCGTGCGGGGCCTGCGTCCCACATTGGCCCGGGTTCTCGGGCACTTCCACGCGCGCATAGTTTCTGGAGGGATCGCCATGAGCGATCAGGATACCCAGTTCGACGGGGATGAACCGTCTGCGGAGCAGCCGTTCCACGTGCCGGCGGAACTGCCGGTGCTGCCGCTGCGTGACACGGTCCTCTTCCCCAACTCCTTCATGCCGCTGGCCGTCGCCCGCGAGAGTTCCGTGCGTCTCATCGACGAGGCCGTTGCGGCCGGGCGCATGATTGCGGTGTTCACCCAGCGCGAGGCATCCGAAGAAGACCCCCGCCAGGACGACCTGAACACCATCGGCACCGCCAGCCACATCCACAAGATGTTCAAGCTGCCTGACGGCAGCTTGCGCATCATCGTGCAAGGTCTGGCGCGCGTGCGGTTCGATGGCCTCATTGCCAGCCGTCCGTATCTACTTGCCAACGTGAGCGAGGCGCGAGACGAGCTGCTCGACGCCGACCGGCTCGAGATCGACGCGCTGCAGCGGAACATCAAGGCCAACTTCCAGCAGATCGTGTCGCTCTCGCCGCTGATGTCCGACGACCTGCAGACGCTGGCCTCGAACATCACCGAGCCAGGACGCGCGGCCGACTTCATCGCGTCGAGTCTGGGGACACTCTCTACGGCCACCAAGCAGGAGGTGCTCGAGACCGTCGACGTGCGCGCGCGGCTCGACCATCTGAACCGGCTCCTCATCAAGGAACTCGAGGTGCTCGAGCTTGGGTCGAAGATCCAGTCGCAGGTGCAGTCCGAGGTCGGCAAGAACCAGCGCGACTACTTCCTGCGCGAGCAGCTCAAGGCAATTCAGCGCGAACTCGGGGAGGGCGACGACCAGTCGAAGGAAATCGACGAGCTGCGCCAGAAGATCGAGACGGTTGGCCTGCCCGACACCGTGAAGAAGGAAGCCCTGCGCGAGCTCGACCGGCTCTCGAAGATGCCGCCGTCGGCGGCGGAGTACACCGTGTCGCGCACCTACCTCGACTGGATGGTCGCGCTGCCGTGGGCCAAGCGCACCGAGGAGGTGATCGACCTGCCGAAGACCCGCGCCGTGCTCGACACCGAGCACGCGGGCCTCGAACGCGCCAAGGAACGCATCCTCGAGTACCTCGCGGTCCGCAAGCTCAATCCGGCCCTGAAGGGACCGATCCTGTGTTTCGTCGGACCGCCGGGCGTAGGCAAGACGTCACTGGCCCGGTCGATCGCGCAGTCGCTCGGCCGCAAGTTCGTGCGCGTGTCACTTGGCGGGATGCGCGATGAAGCCGAGATCCGCGGCCATCGTCGTACCTACATTGGCGCGCTGCCGGGCCAGGTCATCCAGGGGCTTCGCCGGGCGGAATCGCGCAACCCGGTGTTCATCCTCGACGAGATCGACAAGCTGGGGTCCGATTTCCGCGGCGATCCGGCGTCGGCCCTGCTCGAAGTGCTGGATCCGGAACAGAACTCCACGTTCCGTGACCACTACCTCGACGTGCCGTTCGATTTGTCGGACGTGCTCTTCATCACGACCGCCAACGTGCTGGATCCGATTCCGCCCGCACTGCGCGACCGCATGGAAGTGCTCGAGCTGCCGGGCTACACCGAAGAAGAGAAACTGGCGATCGCGCGAGGGCACCTGGTGGGCAAGCAGGTGCTGAATCACGGGCTCACCGCGCGTCAGCTCGCGTTTTCGGACGCCGGCCTGCGAGCGCTCATTCGCGGCTACACCCGGGAATCTGGCGTGCGCAACCTCGAGCGCGAGATCGGGTCGATCTGCCGCAAGGTGGCGCGCCGCCGCGTCGACGGACAGACTGAACGCGTGAGGGTCACTCCGGCCATCGTGCAGGAACTGCTCGGTGCACCGAAGTACATGGACGAAGAGATCGCCGAGCGTACCAAGCGGCCGGGCGTGGCGATTGGCCTGGCGTGGACGCCTGTCGGCGGCGAGGTGCTGTTCATCGAGGCATCGCGCATGAGCGGCACGGCGTCGCTCACGCTGACCGGACAGCTCGGCGACGTCATGAAGGAATCGGCGCGTGCGGCCTTGTCGTGGGTGCGGGCCCACGCCGCGCAGTGGAGCATCGACCCCGACTTCTTCAAGTCTTCCGAAATCCACGTGCACGTGCCGTCGGGGGCGATTCCCAAGGACGGACCGTCGGCGGGCGTCACGATGGCGACCGCGCTCGTGTCCGAGTTGACGCGGCGTCCCGTGCGCGGCGACGTGGCGATGACCGGCGAGATCACCCTTTCGGGCAAAGTGCTGCCGGTGGGCGGCATCAAAGAGAAAGTGCTGGCCGCAAAGCGGGCAGGCGTGCGCGAACTCATCCTGCCCCGCCAGAACGAGAAGAACGTCAAGGAAGACCTCGACGAGGACTTACTGGCCGGTCTCACCATCCATCTGGTCGGCACAATCGACGAGGTGTTGCTGCTGGCGCTTCTGCCGGTGCGATCGCCCGCCGGCAAGCGGGCCAGTCGTCGAGTGCAGCCCGGAATGCAATAAGCTCCTCGCGTGCGCGTCGTCTACTCGGCGAGATACCACCTCGACTTGGGCGCGCACGTGTTCCCGACAGCGAAGTACCATGCCGTCGCCGCCCGGCTGGTGCAGGAAGGCACCGTGGGGCCGGACACCTGGGCTGAGCCCCACCACGCCACGTGGGACGACCTGGCGCTTGTGCACACGGCTGGCTACCTCGACGCGCTGCGCACCGGCACGCTCAGCCCTGAAGCGGTCCTCCGGCTCGAGATTCCCTGCTCGGCCGCCATCGTCGAGGGCTTTCGGCTGATGACTGGCGGCACCATCGCGGCCGCCCGCCTGGCGCTCGACGGCACCGATCGAACTGCGGTGCACCTGGGCGGCGGTTTCCACCACGCTTTTGGCGGCCACGGCGAAGGGTTCTGCCTGTTCAACGACGTGGCGGTGGCGATTCGCGTGGCGTTTCGTGAGCGTCTCGCGGCCAGCGCCGCGGTCGTGGACCTCGACGTGCACCAGGGCAACGGCACGGCCTCGATCTTTGCGGGCGACCCGCGCGTGTTCACGCTGTCACTGCACGAAGAGGAGAACTACCCCTACACCAAGCCGCGCGGCTCACTCGACATCGGCCTGGCGCGGGGCACGGGCGACCGAGAGTACCTGAGCCTGCTCGAAGGTGCGCTCGCGCG
>JANNEJ010000121.1:0-12499 GCA_031378585.1 Acidobacteriota bacterium
CCTCGTGCTCTTCCCCCGGGTGCTGGCGGCGACGGCCGCGTTGAATCCGCCTCTGGCAGCGGCGCTGCTGCCCTGGCTGCTGGCGCCAGCGGCGGCGGCGGCCGCGGTCACGGCCTGGGGCGTGCGTCACGCGACGGCCACGCCCTCCTCGCCGGCCGTCTCAACCAATCCCCTGCAGGTGGGCGCGGCGCTCCAGATGGCGGTGCTCTTCCAGGTCGTGCTCTATCTGGTCGAGGCGGCGCAGGCCTGGTTCGGCCAGGCGGGGCTTTTCGCGGCGGCAGCAGCGCTCGGCCTGACCGACGTCGACGCCCTGACCGTCACGATGGCGCGCGGCGCGCCGACTCGTTCGGGACTCGATGCGGCAGCCCGGGCCATCGCCGTGGGCGTGCTGGCCAATACGGTGCTCAAGACTGCCATCGCGCTCGTGGTCGGTCGGGGACCGTTCAGAGCCGTGGCCGGCCTTGCCCTCGGGGTGATGGCCGTAGCCCTCGCCGCTACGCTGGCCCTGTGGTGAGCGCTCCCAGGCATACGATCGGGGACTTCCTCGAATCGCGGAATTGTCCCGCTCGAGCCAAAGTCAGGTCGGGACCACGCAGGCAGGACTCGCGGCTGAACGCGAACCCGCCTTCCGGCACGCCATTTGCGACCAGCTGAGTGTGCGCACAGCGTGAAGTGCGCGTGTGTGCGGCGGGGCGGCTGCCCGAGTAGGATGACCTGCACGATCGCGTCACGGCTCGCGCGCCGGCGCGGTGTGCCCCCAGCTCGACGTCGTCGGCCAGCGCGCGGCAACGACGGCCGAACGTCTTGATCAGGAGTGCTGACGCCATGACCGCCTTCATCCGCAGAATCCTCGGCGCGCTCGGGCTCGATGCCGCGACCTTCGAAGAGGTGGAGGCCGACCGGTCCGCCACCGGCCAGGCGATGCTGGTGGTCGTGCTGGCCAGTATCGGCGCCGGCATCGGCAACGGCGGCATCGGCGCCTCGGCCGTCCCAACCATCGTGTACGGTACCGCCGCTTCGCTCCTGGCGTGGGCGACGTGGGCGGCGCTCATCTACTACCTGGGCACGCGCGTGCTGCCCGAGTCGGGGACGCGAACCGATCTCGGCGAGGTGCTGCGCACACTGGGATTTGCGGCCGCTCCAGGCATGTTCCGGGCCTTCGAGGTCTTCGGCGGCACGCGCTGGCTGGTACTCCCGGTCACGTCAGTGTGGATGCTGGCGGCCATGACCATCGGCGTGCGCCAGGCGCTCGACTACAGCACGACGGGTCGCGCACTCGCGCTGGCCGCGCTCGGTTGGGCCGTCGCGGTCGGCGTCGCCATTGGCGTGGGCCTGCTCTTCTCGACGCCGGTCTCGTGACCCCGGCGAAAAGATCTCCCAACGGCGTCGTTCGCGCGTTGCACCTGCGCGCCGCGGCAGTCCTGACTCACGCCGCACTGGGCCGGGCATACTGGCCAGCGTCGGTCCGGCAGAGGTAGCCCGATTCGACAAGCCGCGCCAGCACCGTAGAACAGGTGCTTGGTTCGAGCGCCCACAAGCGCTGGGCCTGGTCGAGCGTCAAGGCCAAGCCGGGCATCTCGGCGTACTCCCGCGTCACCGTCGTGACCAGAGCGCCAATACCCGAGTCGTTGCTGCTCGAACCGGCGATCGCGTGAGCCATGGTCCCCTCCCTGCTGGTTCCAATCGACGTCGCCCCCACCCCTTGGACGGCCAGTGGCACGCAGAGCGAAAGGCGTGCCAGCGCGGGCGGCGATGAAGCGCCGGGATACGGCGAGACCGCCGCCGCCACCCGGCCGTGCCCTGCGGAACTTCCTCGCGCGGTGGGCTATTTTGCCGCGCTCGGTTGATCGTCGAGCGGCAGACTCAAGGTCACGCGCGTACCAGCCCCGGGCGCGCTCTCGACCTCGAAGGCCCCGCTGTGCTCATCGACGACGCGCTTGGCGATGGGCAGGCCCAGGCCCGTTCCACGAGTCTTGGTGGTGAAGAACGGCTCGAGACAGCGGACCGCGACGTCGGCAGCCATGCCGGGTCCCTCGTCGGCCACGCTCAACCGATACCGGTCATGGTGCCGTTCGCCCGTGATGCGCACGACGCCCGCCTTCGGCGACGCTTGCGCCGCGTTGGTGATGAGATTCAGCAACGCGCGCCCCATCTGGGCGGGGTCGAGCCAGAGCTGGGCGTCCTGACCAGAGACGTCGAAATGCATCGCGCTTGCACCGCGGTCGTTGGTCACGAGCGCGACCGTATCGCGCACCAGCCCGAGCACGCTCACCGGGCGAAAGACGGGGGGGGCTGGACGCGCATAGACCAGCAGATCGCTCACGAGATGGTCGAGCGAATCCACGCGCGCGAGCAGGTCGCCGAGCACCTTGCGGTCGGACGAGTCAGCCGGAAAGCGCGTTTGAATGACCTCGACGACGCCACGAATGGCGGCCAGTGGATTGCGCACCTCGTGAGCCACCACGGCCGCCAACTCGCCAATGCGGGCCAGAGTCTGGCGTTCCTGCAACAGATACTCGAGTCGTTTCGTCTCGGTCAGGTCGCGCAGGATGCCGGTGAACTTGCGGACGCCCTGCAGGTGCATTTCGCCCACGGCCAGGTACAACGGGAACTCGGATCCGTCCTTGCGCCTGCCCCGCACGTCACGGCCGATGCCGATGACTTTGCGCTCCCCCGTCGTGAGGTAGCGCGACAGGTAGCCGTCGTGACGCGACGCGTCATGTTCCGGCATGAGCATGCGTACGTTCTGGCCGACCAGGGCTCCGGCGTCGTAGCCGAACATGCGCCAGGCCGCGTCGTTGGTCCACTCGATGCATCCGAGATGATCGATCACGACGACCCCGTCGACGATCGTCTGCACCACAGCCGCGTACAGGGCCTGCATTTCGACCAGCGAATCGTTGGCTTGTTCGAGCTGACCGGCCTGCTGCGAGACGCGTGTGGCCAGGTTGTCGCGCGACGCGATCAGCGTCGACTGCGCGTCGGTGCGTGCGGTGATATCGCGCCCTTCGGCCACGAGATAGGCCACGGCAGTGGCTCCGACGCCGACCGGCCGGAGCGTGAAATCGACCGTCGCCATGCGTCCGTCGGCGCTCATGTGGGTGGCCTCGAAGCCGGTCGCCGCTCCGCTGGCCGCCGTCACCGTGGCTGCCCGCAGCCGCTCACGCTGGGCGGCGTCATGCGCCCACCAGGCGGTTTCTGAGAACGGCCGGTCGAGCACATCGGTCTTGGTCACTCCCGCGAACTGGAGCGCCGCCTGGTTGACCTCGAGCACACGTCCATCGGGTCCAAGCAGCGCGATGAAGGCGACGACGCCGTCCACCATCGCCTCGACCCGCTCTTCCTTCAGACGCAAGGCGGCCAGGGCGTCGGCTGCCGCCGCACGCGCGTCGGCCTCGGCCTGTTGCAGGCGGTGCCGCTCGACCAGCAGCGCGAAGCGCGACGACACCAGGTCGACCAGCGCGCGATCATCGGCCGAGAATGCCGGACCGGCCGGGCGGCCGAGTTCCAGTATGCCGACCGGCACGTCGAGCACCGACAGGCGCACGACGAGCGTGTCGGTGACGCCGCCGCAGACGATGGCCGGCAGCGCCAGGGCGTGAGCGTCGACCGCGAGGCCCACAGTGCCGGGCGGGCAGCCGATGGCCGCAAGCACGACCGGATGGGGCGCGTCTAGGAGGACGAGGAGCCCGCAGGGCGCCGCCACGAGCTGGCACAGCTGCGCCAGGAGCGCAGCGCAGAGATGCGCGTCCGACTCGGCCTGCACCGCGCCCGATGCCAGGCCGACAGCGGCGGCGTGGCGGCCAGGGTCGAGACGGTCGGTATCAGGAGGCGTCACGGCTGCCGACAGTCTACCGCGCTCGTCGGCCACGCAGGTACGGCGGGTATACTTGGCTGATGTCCTCTGGCACGATCCTCGTCGTCGACGACGAGCAACTCATTCGCTGGACGCTCAAGCAGCAGCTCAGCGCGCATGGGTTCGACGTGGTCGAGGCCGGATCTGGCGCCGAAGCGCTGGCGGCCTTCGGTGACGCGGTCGACCTCGTCCTGCTCGACTTCAGGTTGCCAGACACCGACGGCCTGAGCGTGCTGCGGCAATTAAAAGAGCTGCAGCCGACCGTGCCGGTCATCCTGATCACGGCATTCGCGTCCATTCAGACGGCGGTCGAGGCCATCAAGCAAGGCGCCTACGACTACGCCAAGAAGCCGTTCGAGTTCGACGAGCTGCTGCTCACAATTGGCAAGGCCCTCGAAACCGGCCAGCTCCGGCGGGAAGTGAAGGCGTTACGGGCGCGTGACAGCGAACCGCACGCCTTCGACCGCGTGATCGGCGAGTCGCCAGCGCTGAAGGCCGTGAAGGCCGTCATGGCCAAGGTGGCCGCGAGCCCAGCCTCGACCGTGCTGCTGCAGGGCGAGACGGGTACGGGCAAGGATCTGTGCGCCAAAGCCATCCACTACAACAGCGACCGAGCCGCTCGGCCGTTTGTGAACATCACGTGTTCGGCGCTGCCCGAACACCTGCTCGAAAGCGAGCTGTTCGGCCACGAGCGCGGCGCCTTCACCGATGCGCGTCAGCAGAAGCGGGGCCTCTTCGAGACGGCGACCGGTGGCACCATCTTCCTCGACGAAATCGGCGAGATGAGCACCGCGCTGCAAGCGAAGCTCTTGCGCTTTCTCGAAGAAAAGACCTTCAAGCGGGTGGGCGGCCTCACCGACGTGAAGGTCGACGTGCGGGTCATCGCCGCCACCCACCGGAATCTGGCGCAATACGTGCGCGACGGCAAGTTCCGCGAGGATCTCTACTACCGGCTGGGCGTGATGCCCATCACGCTGCCGCCGCTTCGCGACCGCACGGGCGACGTACCGGTGCTCGCCGAGCATTTCGTGCGGGCGTTCAATCGCGAGTTCAAGAAGGACGTCAAGGGCCTCACCGGCGCGGCCGTGCGGTCACTCGAGTCGTATGCGTGGCCCGGCAACGTGCGCGAGTTGCGCAATGCGGTCGAACGCGCGATGCTGCTGGCCGAAAGCGACCAGCTGGGCCCCGAGCACTTTTCGATGATCGCGGCGACGACGCCGGTCACATCGGGGTTCTCGTTGCCGGCCGAAGGCGTCAACCTGGAGAGCCTCGAGCGTGACCTGCTCGTGCAGGCTCTGCAGCGCGCGCAAGGCAACCAGACCCAGGCCGCGCAGATGCTCGGCATGAACCGCGACCAGATTCGCTACCGGCTCGAGAAGTTCGGCCTCGACAAGCTCGGGCGGCCCATGGCCGACGAGAAGCCAGCCTAGTCTGGGGCGGGCCTCGGGATTCGGAATCTTCCCGGGCGCCTGGGGACAACTTCCCATCGGCGACCGGCATCCTCCATTCTCCCGCGAAAACAGGCGGTATTTCCTGGCTGGCGCAGTCGGCACGCCCGTTGCTCGGCATCAAGCGGACGAGGTTGTGGCCAATGTCATCGTCGCCGACGACGAAAGTCTGCTGCGCTGGGCGCTCGTGCAACGTCTGGTCCGAGATGGCCACACGGTGACCGAGGCGGTCGACGGCGCATCTGCGCTCCACGCCCTCGCCACGGTGCTGCCGCCCACGGTGATCGTGCTCGACATGAAGCTGCCGGACATGACCGGCCTCACCGTGCTGGAAGAAATTCGCCGCAGCCGGCCCGACGTGGCGGTGGTGATGATGACCGCCTACTGGGCCAGCGAGGCGCTCGAGCAGGCGCGCCGACTCGGCGTTCGTGACCTGCTCGCCAAGCCCCTGGATCTGGACCGCGTCGCCGCGGTCGTCGCCGCGGCCAAGGAGATCGGCTCATGTTGACACTGACTCGCATTCTCTGCCCGACCGACTTCTCCGAGGTCTCGACCAAGGCCGAAGCGTATGCCACGTCGCTTGCCGGCCGCTACGGCGCCACGCTGCATCTCTTGCATGTCGATCCGCCGTCGCCCGTGATGGCGCCGTATGGGGAGATTCCCGTGGACATCCGGCTGTTCGAGGACCAGCGCCAGCAAGCAGAACACGACCTGGCCGCCGCGCGCGACCGGGCCAGGGCTGCCGGCGTCCCGGCCGACGCGTCGATTCTTGGGGGCTATCCGGCTCGCGAAGTGCTCGACGTGGCCAACCGCGAGCACTCGGACCTCATCGTGCTCGGCACGCACGGCCGAGGCGGGTTCGAACATCTGCTGCTCGGCTCGGTCGCCGAGAAGGTGTTGCGCAAGGCGCCGTGTCCTGTGATGGTCGTGCCGGCGGGAGCAGGCACCGGTGGCGACGTGCGCTTCTCGAAGATTCTGTGCCCCATCGACGGGTCGGCATCGTCGGCTGACGCGGTGAGCTACGGCGTATCGCTGGCGCGGGAAACCGACGGACGTCTGACGCTGCTGTACGTTGTTGAGCCCGTGCCTTCCGACGGCGAGTACGGCCCGCTCGATGCCGAGAACTTCCGCCGCACCGGCGAGGCGCACGCCGTGGCCGTCCTTCAGGCCGCCGTCACGCCGGAAGTGCGCCAGTGGTGCGCGGTCGACCAAGTCGTGGCGTTCGGCAAGGCCAGCGAGCGCATCCTCGACAGCGCCAGGAGTCACAGCGCCGACGTCATCGTGATGGGCGTCCGCGGGCGCGGCGCCATCGACCTGATGGCGTTTGGGTCCACGACCAACGACGTGATCAGACGGGCTACCTGCCCGGTGCTTGCGGTCCATCCGCACGTCAAGGACCACAGACGCCTGGCGGCGTTGCCGGTGACGGTCACGGTGTAACGGCCGACCGAGGAGATCGCGTGAGTCACATTGCCCTCGAGCACATCCTGGTCCCGACGGACTTCAGCGAGTCGTCATACGTCGCGTTGCGGTATGCGACGGCCCTGGCCGACCGGTTCGGGGCCTGCATCCATCTGCTGCATGCGATTCAGAGCCCATTCGAACAGCCCTGGGCCGCCGAGATCTACGCGGTGTCGATGGCCGACTTCGAGCAGGTCGCACGGCGCGAGTCGGATCTTGCAATGGCCAAGATGCTGAGCGCGGCCGATCGCGAGAAGTACTGCGCGTGCGTGGTGACCGAGATGGGCCCGCCGTTCCTCACGATTCTCAACTACGCCGCGCGCGAGCCCATCGACCTGATCGTGATGGGCACCCACGGCCGGGGCGCCATCGCGCACTTGCTCATCGGCAGCGTCGCCGAAAACGTGGTGCGCAAGGCGCCCTGCCCGGTGCTGACCGTGCGGCATCCCGAGCACGAGTTCGTCACTCCCTGACGCTCCCCGCGAGGTAGCCATGACCAGGCCACTGACCATCGGCGACGTGATGACGTGTCACCTGTGGGTGATCGGCGAAGATGCGCCGCTCAGGCAGGCCCGCACCCTCATGGTCGAGCACGGCATTCACCACCTGCCGGTGGTGCGGCAGGGGCACTGCGTCGGCGTGCTCACCGACCGGGACGTGAAACGCGCACTCGACCCCGAGCTGGGCCTGCCGCCGGAAGACGAGCTCTTCGTGCGCGACGCCTGTGTGCCGGATGCGTACGCGGTCGGACCAGCTGCGCCGCTCGAAGGCGTGCTGCGCGAGATGGCCCGGCGTCACATCGGGTCGGCTCTGGTCGTCGAAAACGGCCGGCTCCTGGGCCTGCTGACGTCGAGCGATGCGTGCCGCGTCTTTGCCGACTTCCTGCAGTCGGCGATGCAGTCGAAGGCACCAGAGGGGTCAGGACCGAGGCACACGCCGTACTCGGACGTCGGCGACGCCTGACCTGGCCGCCCGGATTCGGGCAGGGCGCCGCCGAACGCGGCTTGCGCCAACCACCACCACGACGCGTGGCGCAAAGATCGCGTCCAGCGAACTGCCACGACCGGCGGTCGCGGGCCGATGCCCGAGACCGTCGCGGTCATCGGGCGTCGGGGTTGGAGACACGGTCAAAGAGCGCCGACAGACGTGCGCGGGCCGTGGCCAGCCGTTCTTCGAGCTGGTCGTAGACAAACGCGTGGCCGGCTTGCGTCGCTTCGATGATGGGTACCTCGGCCTGCTGGGCCGCCGCTTCGAGTGCTTTGCGCCGCGCCGGATCCTTCACACGGGAAATTGCGGCGCGCACGTCCTTGAGCAAGGCGCGGGTCTCGCGCAGTCCCTCGACGGCCAGCTTGCCGCGCGCCGGAAACTCCGGATGCGGTGCTATTTTACCGGCGCCGTGACACGACGCGCACTGCGACTCGAGCGCCCGTGGCGACAGTTTCGAGCCCGCCACGTCGCCGTGGCAGGTCGTGCAGGTCGCGACGTGCCGATCGCCCGCCCTCAGCAGCTCGTAGTGCTTGCTGCGCTGAAACGCCACGAGCGGGCCGGTGTGGCACGTGCCGCAGGTCTTTGGCAGGTTGGTGCGGTGTATGGGGCTGGCCGGATTCGTCCGCGCCAGGATGTCCTTGTGGGCCACAAACGGCTCGAACGACTTCGGGTCGCCGCCGTGGCACGTCTCGCAGCCCACGCCCTTGCGGCCGTGGCCAGACAGATCCCAGTCAGACAGGTGCGACGGGGACACTGAACCTGGATTGGCGAAATGGCAGTCCGCGCACCGGCTCTGGCCCTGCGCGACCGCATCGCCACTGCTGAACACGACCACAGCCATAGCCACGACGGGTGAATAGACGAACGAGCGAACCATGAAGTGCCTCCCTCGGCTATCTATCCATGCCGCGTGCCAACGCCAAGTGCCGGGGAATCGCGTGCACGCTTTGCGAGAACTCGCGCCAACTCGGGCGGAGAGGGCTGCGTCCTGGGGAAGTCCTTCCAGGCGCGCGGGGATTTCTCCGCCAGTGCAGCGAGTCAGCGTGGTCCTAGGATGACCACGCTCTCGATGTAGCCGAACCAGAGGTTCCCGTTCGCAAACGTGCCCGTCACGACCGGGCCGCCGCGCAGGTGCCCGAGAAACCCGTTCACCGACACTCGAGGCGTGATCGCGTAGTCGGCCGACGCTTCAACCGCGGTGCCGAGTCGCCTGCTGCCATTCGATCGCCGCCCCGCGTAGCCGAATACCGCGCCGGTCGACAGGGTCGCGCCGCTGCCGTCGTACCAGAGGTCGGCGCGCGACGCCAGGTTGAGTCGGCGCACGTCCAGACGCAGTCCCAAGGCTGGACGAGGGCGCGCCTGCACTTGCACGAACACGTCCTGCACGTTCATCGTGCTGTAGACGGTCGTCTGAGAGAAACGTCTGACCGTTGGCAGCATCGGAAAGAACGTGCTGTGTGCGTCATCAGCGGGGTCGTCGTCGCCGCTGGCGTGAAATACCCCCGCGCGCAGCCACGGACGCCACGGCGCCGTTGTCCACTGGTAGCCGCCTTCAAGTGCCAGGGCAACGGCACGGTGGTCGTCGCCATACCATTGCCCGACCTGTCCGGCGGCCCAGGCGAACACGTCCGCCTCGCCGCGTCCGACCGGGTAGGCGCCAAGGACCACTGCTCCGCCGGTCGTGACGTCGATGTCGACGCCGGCAAGCGACGCCCGGCCGGTGTTATCTGGACGCTGCGTGACCGCTCGCCGGTCGTGGTACTGCCAGCCAAATCCCTGCACCTGAGTGTGCCGGCCGTCGCCGCCTCCGGGACGCGAACTAACGGTCGCGCCCGCGACCACCACGTCGCGCATCGTCTGGTTGGCCGCCCGGGCGAACCCACCCTGCGTCGGCATGAACGCGACGCCGGTCGCCCGCCAACGCGGCTGGGTGACGTCGACCCGCACGCCGTCGAACACGCGCTGGTAGATGGACCATTCGAACTCGCCGACGATACGCGCGTCGAGCCGCTGGCGTTTCACTGTTTCGATCTTCGGCACGCCGCTCGGCGCCTCAGCACCGGACGTGTAGCCCATCCGGCCGACCTGCAGGTCCACCCCCTTGGTGAGGCTCGGGAATCGCACGTTGGCAAATCGCAGGTAGATCTGGCTCGAGTTCGACCGGCGTCCGCCCTGATCGAAGTAGAGGGCTCCCGTCCCTAAGGCGCCAGGACCGCTTGCCTGGTCGGGGAGGTTGGCCATGCCGACGTACTGCGCCGACAGAGTCAGGTCGGCCTTCGCCCAGTGGCGGCGCACATCGAACCGCAAACGGTCGCCCACGTAGGTGTAGTCGGGTTCACCGCCGCCCGGCCGGGGCTCGAAGTAGCGCCATGACTCGACGCGCATGGTGTTGGTTGCAGAGAACCGCCAGGCGGGCACGACCGCCACGGCGGTGGGCGCGGGCGGCGCAGGTGCTGGTGTCGGTGCCGTCTGCGCCTGGGCGAGGCGCGGCGCGATCGACGCCCACAGAGCAAGTCCGATGGCTGCGCGGCGGGTCCACCCGCATCCAGGGATCACGGGTCGCGGACGGGTCATCTCAGGGCACCGGCGCCGTATCCGGCACGTGACACTGCCGGCAGCGCACCCGCTCGGGATGCGAAGTGCGAATCTCGGCCCGCGCCGCCTGCCCGGCGTGGCAGGTGAGGCATTCGCCGCGCATCTGCAACGCGTGGGGAATGGTGGGCGGAGCGCCCGGCGTGGCGCGACTGCCCCGCCACGGCCCCTGTGGCACACCGGTGAAGCGCGAGGCCACAAACGTCGCTTGCACCGCCACCGCCGCGTGGCATTGACGGCACCGGCGCATCGCCCCCGACGCGGCCACGTCGCCATGCGGCGACGCCGGCGCCACGCCGACGCCGGCGATGACCGAGCCGTCGGCGTCATGGCACGTGACGCACGAGCCGCTGCCCGCTTCGTGCGGAATCGTGGGCGGCGCGCCGTCGTAGGCGCGTCCGAGCGCCCGCTCCTCGGTCGATCGCGAGACGGCGCCGTCGGCTTCCCCGCCGGTGCAGCCGGCAGCCGCCACGGCGCCTGCGAGTAACAGCGCCGCCACGGCTGACGCGGGCACTACACGCGTTCGAGACGAACGGCGCATTTCTTGTAGTCCGGCTGCTTGCTGATGTTGTCCATCGCGTCGAGCGTCAGCATGTTCACGAGCAACGACTCGTCGAAGAACGGCACGAACACCGTGCCGCGCGGGGGCCGGCCGCGCCCGTCGACGTCCACCGGCAGTTCGAGCGTCCCGCGTCGGCTCACCAGGCGCACGCGGTCGCCCTTCTTCACGCCGTGCTGCTCGGCGTCGGCGCGGTTCAGCTCCACGTAGGCGCCGGGCACGGCCTGATGCAGCTGGGGAATCCGCCGCGTCATCGAACCCGAGTGCCAGTGCTCGAGCACGCGCCCGGTGCTGAGCCACAGCGGGTACTCGTCGTCGGGGGATTCGGCTGGCGGATGATACGGGCGCAGGAAGAACGCGGCTTTCTCACCGTAGCCCACGGCCTTGTAGAAGTGCGCGCCCGAGGCCTTCTTCACGTAGGGGTCGGAGCCCGCGGTGTAGCGGTACGGCGTCTCCTTGCCGTTCACGACCGGCCAGATCATGCCGCGCGTGGCCTTCAACTGCTGGTAGCTGGCCAGGTCTTTCCCGTGGCCGAGCCCGAACGTGCGGTATTCCTCGAACATCGGCTCGTGCCAGTTGTCGGCGGGCCAGGGGAACAGGTGCCCCATGCCCATGCGCTTGGCCACTTCCATCACCTGCCAGGCGTCCTCGCGCGCCTCGCCCGGAGCGTCGACCATCTTGTTCCACTGCTGGGTGCGACGCTCGGTGTTGCCTTAGACGCCCTCACGCTCGACCCACGCCGCCGCCGGCAGGATGAGATCGGCGATCGCCGTGGTGGGCGTGGGATAGATGTCGCTCACCACGATGAAGCGCCCGTCGCCAGGCGTGCGATCGAAGCGCGACCGGTTCGGCAGCGTCACCCAGGGATTGGTGGTTTGAATCCACAGCGCCTTCACGTCGCCGCGCTTCAGCGCCCGGAACAGGTCGACGGCGTGATAGCCGGGCGTGGCGGGAATCGTACCGGCGGGCAGCTTCCAGATGCGCTCCGCTTCGGCGCGGTGCTCGGGATTGGTCACCACCATGTCGGCGGGCAGACGATTGTTCGACGTGCCCACCTCGCGCGCGGTGCCGCACGCGCTCGGCTGCCCGGTGAGGCTCAGGGGATTCGATCCCGGCCGGCAGATCTTGCCGGTGATGAGATGCAGGTCGGTGATGAGGTTGTTCATCCACGTGCCGCGCACGTGCTGGTTCACGCCCATGCACCACAAGCTCACGGTGCCGCGCGACAGGTCGCCGTAGATGTTCGCCAGCGCCGCAATCTGCTCCACCGGCACGCCGGTGAGGTCGCGCACGCGCTCGGGCGTGTAGTCGGCGAGGAACGTGCGCAGCTCGTCGAGCGAGCTGGGGCGCGCCACGTCTTCGAAGGTGTAGCGCTCGGCCTGCTGGTCGAAGCAGCCGTAGCCGATGGTCTTCACGTCTTCGATGCCGCGGCGGAACACCACGTTCTCGTCGATGAACGACTGCTGGATGCGTCCCGAGGCCACGAGCAGGTGCAGGATGCCGTTGGCCAGCGCCAGGTCGGTGCCCGGCTTGAAGAGCACGTGCAGGTCGGCGTAGTCGGTCGTGGGCGTGCGCCGCGTGGCGAGGTCGACCAGG
>JANNEJ010000140.1:0-3145 GCA_031378585.1 Acidobacteriota bacterium
TTCCGCACGACCACCTGGCCGATGCCACAGACCTTCGCTTTTTTGATCGCGAGGGTCATC
The DNA here is from genome assembly GCA_031378585.1 of Acidobacteriota bacterium. Lineage (GTDB taxonomy): Bacteria > Acidobacteriota > Vicinamibacteria > Vicinamibacterales > UBA2999 > CADEFD01. The sequence continues at coordinate 61 of JANNEJ010000140.1, forward strand.
GCCTTGGCCGCGGCCACGGTACCGATACCGTTGTGCGCGTCGACGAGCGCCAGCGCCGGGCTCTCTTTCACGAGCTCCCACGACGCCGCGGGATCGACAAGACCCTCACTCAAGCGTTGTTGGTACCGGCGCAGCCGCCTGACGCCCTGGCCATGGCCGGGATGAAAGCGCAGTTCCGAGAACACCAACGCGCGGCCGAAGATGCCGGCGTCGTCGTTGGGCAGGCCGAGCGCGCGGAAGGTGGCGATCGCGAAGGCCTCGAGGCTCTCGCGCGTGACGGACGTCAGTGGGATCATGATTCACCAGGCAGACGCCAGCCTCATACCTGGTCGGCGTAACCGCGGATGCATAGGATGCCACAAGCGACCACGGTGCCGGCAGGCACGGGGCACGAGGCTGCCGCAAGGACGCGGGCGGGGTAAGCTGTCTCGGGATGACGCTTCGCGCGCAGGTGGGTCAGGTCGGCCGATCGCTGGCAGCGCTCGGCTGGTTCGGCGCGCGCAGCGGCGTAGTCCACCGCGCCGCACGGGCGCTCGATCGCGGCCTGCGCCGCCGGTCGGCCGATGCCGCCACGGTCGCCGCGCGGTGGGACCATCTGGCCTCGGAGGCTCACGTCCGGAGCCTGGAGCAGCTGTCATGGACCGGCCTGCCCGCCGTCCACCGCAACCACAACCTCCTCATGACAGGCGATGCCGACCGCTACTGGGTCGAGTGGCTGCGTACGACGTACTTTCCTGAGGCGCAAGCGGGGGATGTGCTCTCACTTGGCTGTGGATCCGGGCATCTCGATCGCATCCTGGGGCAATGCGGGTTTCGGATCGATTCGCTCACGGGATTCGACATCAGCCCTGAGTCGACCGCCCGCGCACAGGAACTGGCGGACCAGATGGGGCTCGCGCCCCGGGTGCGATACGCGGCCGTTGACCTCAATCACCACGTCCTCGAGTCCGAGCGCTACGACTTCATCCACTTCTTCCAGGCCCTGCACCACATCGAGGCGCTCGAGCATGTGCTGACACAGTGCCAGCGCGCGCTCAGACCAGACGGCGTGCTCCTTGTGAACGAATTCGTCGGGCCGTCGCGGTTCCAATGGACGCCGCTGCAGGTGGATCTCGCCAACCGGCAGTTGGCCACGCTGCCGAACGAGTTGCGCGTGGACCTGGCCACCGGCCTGGTCAAGCCCCGCGTCGAGCGGCCGACCGTGGCAGAGATGGTGGCCGCCGATCCGTCCGAAGCGGTGCGATCGGCCGAGATCGAAACGGAACTGAAGGCGCGGTTCGACGTCGTTGGCGAGTGGAACTGGGGCGGCACCCTGAACCACCTGGTGTTCCAGCGAATTGCCGGCAACTTCGATCCGGCCGATGCCGGCCACAACGGACATGTCGACCGCTGCATCGCCCACGAGAACGCGCTCATTGGCGACGGCGTACTGCCGAGCGACTTCAAAGTCTTCGTGGCCAGGCGGCGGCGAGGCACGGCGACGCCGGGCGCGTCAACCGCGCCGGCGCCGCTCGCTGCCTCTCGCGCTACTTGACCGAGTACTTGGTGAACGCGCCGCCCGCCTGGACGATCGAGTTCGGCCCCTCCGCCGCAAAGACGTTGCCGTCGGCGTCGACCGCCACGCCTTCGCCGGCCGTGCCCTGATAGACGCGGTCCTCGCGCTCGAAGGGCGGGATGAACGCGGTCACGCGGTCCTGGTCGAGTGGGCCGATGCGGACGCCGTCTCTCCATCCCACGTGGCCGTACGGCCCTGATTCCGAGTCGATCGCATAGAGCGTGTCGCCCTTGATGAAGATGCCGCTGACACGCGAGAACTGGTAGCGCGACTCGAGGTACTTGCCGTCCTGGTCGTAGAGTTCGAGCCGGTGGTTGCCGCGGTCGGCCACCCAGAGCCGGCCCTTGCCATCGAAGGCCAGCGCGTGGGGCGTGCGGAACTCCCCGTGACGCACGCCAATCGATCCCCACGACTTGATGAACTTGCCGTCGGGCGAGAACTTGCTGATGCGTGAGGTGGCGCCGCGCGCGATCCCCTCAGCGATGGCGGCGGCGGTGGTCATGCCCTGCGCGTCGTGTCCGTCGGCCACGTAGATGCTGCCGTCGGGTCCGACCACGACGTCGTTGGGCTGATTGAACTGGCCATCGGCGTTGCCGGCCTTGCCGGCGATGCCGAGGCTGAGCAGCCTCTCGCCCTTGGGGCTGAACTTGTGGACCTGCTGGCCCTTCGTGCCGGCCTTGTTGGCGGCAAAGTCGGCAATCCACACGTTGCCGTCCTTGTCCACGTGGATGCCGTGGGGCGTCACCATCAGGCCCTTGCCGAAGTTTGCGAGCACCGCGCCGGTCGCGCGATCGAACTTGAACACGGGATCGACTGGCGTGTTGTCGCAATCCACGGGGCCGCCGCCGGCCGTGCCCGCGCCGCAGCGCTCGTAGGCCCAGATCTGGCCGTCCTTTGGATCGATGTCGATGCCGGCCGTGGTGCCCCACTTCCGACCCGCGGGCAGCTGACCCCAATTCTTCGTCACGACCGGCGCAGGATTCGGAAAGCCCTCACCGGTGATGGCGTTGCCAGCCACGACGACCGGCGCGGGCGGGGCGACGGCAGCGGGCGGGGCGGCGGGACCCGGACCACACGCCGTGAACAGAACAGCAGCGCCGATGGAGAACGCGGGCAACAGGCTTCGTGATGGTGACATGGCAGCTCCTTGAATGAGGGTGCGATAGTAAAGCGGACGACGACGATTTGCCGAGGGCGTTAACGAGGGCTCAGGGCTCGATCGACAGCAGATCGGCGATGTTCGCCCCCGGCGCATCGAAGCTGCCGAGTTCGCCGGCCGGTGCCGTCATGATCACCGTGATGCCCGGTCCATAGCCCGCACGCGGGCCGTCGGTACTGCACACGACGCCGATGGCCCGCGCGCCGGTCAAGTAGCCGTGGTTGAAGCGGCTGTCGGTGTCTTCAAGGGCCACGAGGTCGCCAAGCCGCAACTGGTCGAGACCGAGTTCCGCCAGGAGCGCGCGGTCGGTCGACTGCATGTGGACGCTGCCTCCCTCGGACGTGAGGCCCAGACCCGCGCCGACCAGATGG
>JANNEJ010000151.1:0-13392 GCA_031378585.1 Acidobacteriota bacterium
GGCGCCGTGAAAGTGGAGCTTGAAGACGTGGCCGCCGTCATCGCCGCGCCTTCGGTGGACGTCCTCGACCTGCACGACGTGCTCGAGCGCCTGGCCGAGTTCGACGCGCGGAAGGCCAATATCGTCGAGCTGCACTTCTTCGGCGGGCTGAGCTACGACGAAACGGCGGAAGCCGTGGGCGTGTCGGCGGCGACGGTGGACCGCGAGCTGCGAATGGCCAAGGCGTGGCTCCGCCACGAGCTCACGACGCGCGGCACCGCGGCCGAGTAGCCACGAAGCCATTCGGGCGGAAGGGAGTGGTCGTATGACCCCCGAACGTTGGGCGGCCGCGCAGCAGTTGTTCGAGGCGGCCCTGGCCTGCCCCGCAGGTGCCCGAGCCGCGCTCGTGGACCGCGAGGCCCCCGATCGTGAGCTGGCGGATCTCGTGCACGGTCTGCTTGCCGCCGACGCCGAAGAGCACGCGGGACGGCCACTCGTGGCAGTCATCAGCGATGCGGTTGCCGAAGCCGCCATCACGCCGCCCCGGCCACTCGAGCGGCTGGGGCCCTACAAGCTCGTGAAGATGCTGGGCGAAGGGGGCATGGGCGCGGTCTACCTGGCGGAACGCGACGACGACGAGTTCCTGCAACAGGTGGCGATCAAGGTCGTGCGCGGGCGGCTCGATCCGGAACGCGTGCGCCAGTTCCGCGCCGAGCGACAGATCCTGGCGTGGCTCGAGCACCCGAACATCGCCCGCTTGCTCGACGGCGGCACGACCCCCGAGGGCCGGCCCTACCTGGTCATGGAGCAGGTGGAAGGCGTGCCCATAGACCAGCACTGCGACGCCGAGCGACTGTCGGTGGAGGATCGGCTACGGCTCTTCCTGGAGGTGTGCGATGCGGTCAGCTACGCGCATCGCAGCCTGATCGTGCACCGCGACATCAAGCCGGGCAACATCATGGTGACCGCAGAGGGCGTGCCCAAGCTGCTCGACTTCGGCATCGCACGACTTGCGCTTGAGGGCGCGCCAGACGCGCCGGCCCCATCCCAAGGGCGGATGCTGACCCCCGACTACGCCAGTCCTGAGGTCGTGCGCGGCGAACACGTCACCACGTCGGCCGACGTGTACGCGCTTGGCGTGCTGCTCTACGAGCTGATGACGGGCGTCCGCCCCCTGCGTTTTGCGACGATGACGAGCGCGGAGATCGAGCGCGTGGTGTGTCACGTCACGCCGAGCCGCCCGAGCGCCGCGGCCGTGGAGCCCATGCCGCGGCCCCCGGAGCCAGGCGAGCGCGCGCGCGTGCGGCGGTTGACGACGAGCCGGCTCAGTGCGCGACTGGCGGGCGACCTCGACGCCATCATCGGCATGGCACTGCACAAGAATCCCACCGGACGATACGCGTCGGTCGAAGCGTTGGCCGCCGATCTGCGGCGTCACCTCGACCACCGCCCCGTGCGTGCCCGCGAGGCCACCTGGAGGTATGTGGCCACGCGCTTCGGGGCGCGCTACCGCTTTGGCGTGGGCGCTGCGGTGCTGCTGCTTGTCGTCGTCGGCACGGCGGCGGTCGGCTTCTCGATGCAGGCCGCCCGCCTGGCCGACGATCGTGATCGCACGGCGCGCGAGCGCGACACCGCGCAACAAGTGGTCTCGTTCCTGACGGGCCTCTTCGTCGTCTCGGACCCCGACCGACGCGCGAGCGGGCCAATCACGGCGCAGGAACTGCTCGACCGCGGTGCCGAGCGCCTCGACACGGAACTAGCCGGACAGCCGATCGTGCAGGCCCGTCTGCTTGGCACAATCGGCACCGTCTACGCCAGCCTGGGCCTCTACGACCGGTCGGCGGCCCTGCTCGAGCGTGGGCTGGAGCTGCGCCGTTTGACGCTCGGACGGGAACACGAAGAGACCGCGACATCAATGGAAGAGCTGGCGGAGGCGTACCGTCAGCTGGCGCGCCTCGAGGAAGCCGAGACCCTGCACCGCGAGGCGCTGGCGCTGAAGCGGCAGGTCGGGGCCTCGCCGTCATCGGTGGCCTCGTCGCTCAACCACCTGGGGCTCACCCTGAGCGATGGTGGACGGTACGCCGATGCCGAGCCCCTCCTGCGCGAGGCCATCGACACCTGGCGCGCCTACGAGGGGCCAACCGCCGAAGTCGTGGCCGTGGGCCTGAACAACCTTGCGACAATCCTGCGTCTTCAGGGACGGCTCGACGACGCGGTGCCGGTGCTGGAACACGCGATCGCCATCCGCACCGCGACACTGCCGGAGGGCCACTGGAAGCAGGCCACTGCCAAGGTCGAGCTGGCGGCGGTCTTCATCGCACTCGGCAGGCTCAATGAGGCACAGCCCCTGTTGACCCAAGCTGTGGCGGTGCTGACGACCCGGCTCGGCGAACAGGACCCTCGGGTTGCCGAGGCTCGCAGGCTGCTGAGTTCGGCCGGCCACAACTGACGCGGGCAGGTGCCGTCGAGGACAAGTCTGGCTGATTGGCGCTTCGCTGGTCATGAAAGCAGAGCAGTCAATTACCTGTTCTAGAAGACTATTGTTCTAGAACGAGGCGCACTTCTTAGTGTCATCGACGGGCCGAGGATTGACAGCCTTCTCTGGGCGCGAAGCAGCCATTGGTCGCAAAATCCTAAGTAAAAACGACGAAGACTGCGCCTGACCGGTTCACGGCCTGATATTTGCTGTGAGCAAGGTCTGGCTAGACATTTTGTCAGCTGACGCAGGCCAAGCAACCCCAGAGTCGCCCAATACGAGGCGTGGGGCACTGGCCGAAACGAGGACGCCAGATGTTGGCCGCAACTGCCGAAGCACAACTGATTGGGGGCAGCCCCGCCGTCGTCGATCTCCGCACGGACATCGAGCGCACGGCACGGTCCGACGCCAAGGTGTTGATCACTGGCGAGAGCGGCGTGGGCAAAGAGCTGGTCGCACGGTCCGTGCACGCGCACAGTGCGCGCGCGTCGAAGCCATTTGTGGCGGTCAACTGCGCGGGCCTGCCAGAGACACTGCTCGAGTCGGAACTGTTCGGGCACGTGAAGGGCAGCTTCACCGGTGCCTACCGCGACAAGCAGGGCAAGCTCGAAATGGCCGACGGCGGCACGCTGTTTCTGGACGAAGTCGGCGAGATGACTCTGCGCATGCAGGGCTTGCTGCTGCGTTTCCTCGAAACCGGCGAGTTGCAGAAGGTCGGCGCCGACCGGGTGCGCGCCACGGTCAGCATCCGCGTCATCGCTGCGACGAATCGCAACCTGCGCGAGCTCATCGCGCAGCAGGCGTTTCGCGAAGATTTGTTCTACCGGCTCAACGTCATTCACCTGCCGGTGCCGCCGCTACGCGAGCGCCGTACCGACATTCCCGAGCTCGTGCAGCGCTTTCTGCTGCGCAGCAGCGCGACTGGCCACTACGCCATGCGGTCGGTGTCGCCCGAAGCCATGGACGCTCTCTGCAAGTACTCCTGGCCCGGCAACGTGCGCGAACTGCAAAACCTCGTCGAGCGGCTGGTCGTGACGTGCCAGCGCGAGGTCGCGCTGCCAGAAGACCTGCCCCAGGAAATTCGCCTACTGCCCTTCGGCGCCCATCGGCCGCGACGTGAACGCCGGCGCACGGTGTCCGACGAGTTGTACCAGAAGCTCGTCGACACCGGCGAGTCGTTCTGGACGCTGGTCTATCCGCTCTACATGCAACGCGAGATCACGCGAGGCCATCTGCGCGACCTCGTGCGAAAGGGCCTCCAGGAAGCCCGCGGCAACTATCGAATCGTCGTGCGCATCTTCAACATGCCAACGAGCGACTACAAACGGTTCCTCAACTTCCTGCGCACTCACGAGTGCCAGGTGTCGTTCAAGGAATTCCGATGAAACGGCACGAGACCGCAGCCAACTGAGCAATTGGCGGCGGCGACGAAGATTTCAGGCCAACCGGGCCAGACTTTATTCTCGCCAAGCGGGCTCGATAGTCACTCAAATCTTGCTCTTGTCCCTGATCTGTTGATATTGTTGCACTGCTCCCTTGTATAGTGAGCGGGCATCAGGGAATCAATGCAGCCACTCGACGCTCCCCGAGAGATACCGCCGCCCCGGCCACGCCAGCAGATTCTGATTGGGCGAAGCCAGGCGCTCAAGGTCGTACATCAGGAGATCGAGTACGCCGCGAGGTCCGACGCTAAGGTGCTCGTCACCGGCGCCAGCGGCGTGGGCAAAGAGGTGGTCGCGCACCTGATCCACACCCGGAGCCGGCGCCGTCACGCGCCGATGCTCACAATCAACTGCGCGGCCATGCCTGATTCGCTCCTCGAGTCCGAGCTCTTTGGGCACGCCCGGGGCAGCTTCACCGACGCGTATCGCGACAAGCGCGGCCTGTTTGAAGCCGCAAGTGGCGGCACGGTGTTCCTCGACGAAGTCGGCGAGATGTCGCTCCGCATGCAGGCGCTGCTGCTCAGGTTCCTCGAAACCGGCGAAATTCAGCGGGTCGGCGACGAGCGCAATCGCGTCAACGCCAACGTGCGCGTCGTGGCGGCGACCAACCGTCGTTTGCCCGAGCGCATCCAGAGCGGCGACTTCCGCGAAGACCTCTACTACCGGCTCAACGTGATTCACATCACGATTCCGCCCCTGCGCGAACGTCGCGACGACGTCGCGCCGCTGCTCGAGCACTTCCTGCGGCAGTTCGCGGTGGAACACGGCGTGCCACTGCCTGCAACCGCCGACGATGCGGTGTCCGCGCTTGAGGCCTACGACTGGCCAGGCAACGTCCGAGAGCTACGCAACATCGCCGAGCGCCTGACGTGCCGCTGCCCCGGCGGCGTGATTCGCATCGAAGATCTGCCGGCGGAAGTACGCGCCGTGGCCGCGCCACCCGATGCGCCGGGCACGAAGGCGACCGCAACGGCGCCGGCGCAAGCGCTGCTCGATCGGATCCTGCTCAAGGGCGAGTCGTTCTGGGATGTGGCCTACGAACCGTTCATGGCCCGCGACTTGACGCGTGAGGACGTGCGGCATCTGGTGCGCGTGGGACTTGAACAGACCCGCGGAAACTACAAGGCGCTGGTCCAGCTGTTCAACATGGAACCGCAAGACTACAAGCGGTTCCTGAATTTCCTGCGCAAGTACGGCTGCCACATGCCATTCCAACGCTTCCGAATGGCACCGGGTCATGGCGACGGCGGCTCAGGCGGCGCATCGGGCACGAGCGGAACAGACGGCGTGTGAGGCGGTCGGCTCAGGCAGCCGCGACGGCGTCGACGTATGACTGCCAGCGCGGGTTGTCGGGCACCGCAAACGCGACCCCGTACGCCACGGGCTGCAACGGGTCGCCGCGATGGGCCCACACGCGCTGCCCGCGCAAGTCGATACCGAGTTCGGGAATAACCACGTGCACGGTATCGCCCGGGGGCGACATGCCGAAGACCTCGAGACACGCGCCGCCGTAGCTCACATCGAGTAGCCGCCCAGGCATCCCTTCCACCACCGCTGCCACGTCGGCCGTCAGGCGCTTGCGTGGCCACCGGCGTTTGGGCCGCGGCACTGCGAGCAGTTCCGCGATGGTCAACTCGAGATCCTTTGGCGTGACGGGCGAGAGCAGGTACCGCGCACCGAGTCCGCCGGCTTCGACCTCGAGGACGTGGTCCTGGCCACCGATGACGATGGCCACCGTGCGGGGAAACTCGACGCGCGCCACCGCCACAAGATGCAGGCCGTTGTACGGGCCGAGCCGCACGTCGGTGACCAATACTTCCGGGGGCGAGCCCTCTTCCAGGGTGCGTCGCGCATCCGGGAAACTCGAGCACGCACGAGCCGCAAATCCGGCCCGCCTCAATGCGGTGATCCGCCCAGACAGCACGTGGGGATCAGCGCTGACGACGAGAATGTCTGATGTCATGCTCAAGGCTTGCCGAGTATGACACTGCAAACGCACGGCCAATCCAGAAATTCGAAATGATTGGAGTACGCCAGTGGGCGACTTGCCAGGGCCAGACTTCTACGCGCCTACCGAAGTAATAGTCGAGCCCTCGGGCTGAATGAAGCTCTGCAGCTCTAGGCCGAGAGTCCGGGCCCGCTCGATAGCGGCAGAATGCCTGGAAGCAGCTCCAGGCCATCCACAAAGGACCGCCAGCGAGCATCGACGGCGCTGTCACGGCGCAGTGCCAACCCGCACGCGATGGGCTGAGCCTTGCCAGGGCGCTTGGCCCACACTCGCTCGACCGGCACGGCCAGACCCGTCGAGGGCACGGTCAGCTCGAGGGCATCGGTCGGGATGTCGGCGCCGAAAAATTCAATGCCCGCGCCGCCGTAGCTCACGTCCACGATGCGCGCTTCGACACCGGACACAAACGTGGCGAGCTCTCGGACGGGACGCTTACGCGGCCACCGGCGCTGGGGGCGGGGAGCGGCCACCAATTCGGCGAGCACGGCCGCGAGCCGGTCAGCCGCCACCGGCTCGACCAAGTACCTGGCCCCCAGGTGATACGACTCGGCCTGCAGGGCAGAATCTCGGGGCCCGACAACGAGGCAGGTCGTCCTCGGGTGCTCGACCTGGGCAATGGCGACAAGATGCAGTCCGTTGTAGTCGCCAAGATACACGTCGGTCACGATGGCGTGCGGCTCGAGTTCGGACAGCACCTGCCGCGCGTCGAGAAAGCTCTCGACCGGCATCACCGAGAATCCAGCGCTGCGGAGCGACTCGAGTCTCTCGGCTGAAGTGAAATCGTTGGCGCCTACGACGAGCACCGGCATTTGCATAACGTCTGGTCCTTGAGTTGCCACGCGCCTGGACTGGTTTCAAGAATCAGGCCAAGACGAATTGTGCAAATTAAGGCCAATAATTAATGGATCGGCTCAGGGTTAACAGAGTGGCGTCAACACAATCGTAAAGCATCCAGCCCCAAGCGTCGGTGAATTGACGGTGTCTCTTAGCCGCAATCTGGTCTTGCGCGCCAGTTGCTGGCTGGTTCAGGATAGGTCATGCGCTTCAGCGTGACTACGGTCCTCTCACTCCTACTCGCCTCGGCGCTCGTGCCTCTGGTGGCGGCATCGCAAGGGCCGGCTCGGCCGACGACCATTCCTGCTCCACCTGATGTCTCGGCCGCGCCGAAAGACGCGGTGACGCTTCCGTCTGGCCTGGCGTCAAGAGTGCTGAAACCAGGCACCGGGACTGCTAAGCCTGGCGCCACCGACATGGTGACGGTGCACTACACGGGATGGACCACCGACGGAAAGATGTTCGATAGCTCGGTAGTGCGCAACGAGCCCAACACCTTCCCCCTCGACCGGGTCGTCAAAGGCTGGGGCGAGGGCGTGCAGCTCATGACTGTGGGCGAGAAGCGCCGGCTGTGGATTCCCGAGGCGCTTGCCTACAAGGGCCAGCCAGGTCGCCCGGCCGGCATGCTTGTCTTCGATATCGAGCTGCTCGAGTTCATGCCGCCCCCGACCGTGCCTCCGCCCAATGTGGCGGCCGTGCCCGACGACGCCGTGCGCACACCGTCGGGACTCGCCTACAAGGTCATCAAGGCCGGCACCGGCACGGCCCATCCGAAGAAGTCGAGCAACGTCACGGTGCACTACTCCGGCTGGCAGACCAGCGGCAAGTTGTTCGATAGCTCGGTCATGCGGGGCGCCCCTGCGTCGTTTGGCCTGGGCGACGTCATCGAGGGATGGACCGAGGGCGTGCAGCTCATGGTCGTCGGCGAGAAGACGCGCTTCTGGATTCCCGAGAAGCTGGCCTACAAGGGCCAGAGCGGCGTGCCGGGCGGCATGCTCGTGTTCGACGTGGAGCTCATCAGCTATCGCGATCAGTAGCCGAACCGTTACCCGCCACTGCGCTTCGTTCGTCGCTGATCGGGGCGATGCCGGCCACCGGCTGGACCACGCGACCGCACGGCATCTGGCGGGTCCGTTCTCGCTGTCGCGCGCCGGACTTCAGCGGCTCGTCCAGAAGGGGCGCGTGCAGGTCAACGGCGTGGCAGCCCTCCGGCCGGCGCAGCGCGTGCACGCCGGAGATGTCGTGCGGGTGGACGTCCCACCGGCTCCGCAGCGGCAGGCGCCCGAGGCCGAGCCACTGCCGCTGTCGATCCTGTACGAAGACGCGTCCATCCTGGTGCTCGTCAAGCCGCCAGGGATGGTGGCACATCCATCGTCGGCCCACAGATCGGGCACGTTGCTGAACGCCCTGCTGTGGCACGCGGACCGCGACCCTGGGCAGGCCTCCACCTGGCAGCCCCGGCTGGTGCAGCGCCTCGACAAAGACACGTCAGGCCTGCTCGTGGTGGCGAAATCACCTGAAGTGCACGCCGCACTGCAAGGGCCACACGCGCACTTCGTGAAGGAGTACCTGGCCATCGTGTGGGGGCGCCCGCTGCCGGCACGGGGCGCCATTGACCATCGGCTCGGACGCGACCCCCTGGACCGCCGACGCGTGATGGTGCGTGACGGCGGCGCGGCCGCCATGACGCGCTACCAGGTGCTCGATCGGTCGCGCGGCACCAGGCGCGGTCTGAGCCTCGTGAGTTGCGAACTGGTGACCGGGCGCACGCATCAACTACGCGTGCACCTGGCGGCGCAAGGCTGGCCCATCGTCGGGGATCAGACGTACGGAGTGGCGTCCCGCACCCGCATCGCCGACATCTCGGTCGACCGCGCCGCGCGCGCATTCGGCCGTCAGGCCTTGCACGCGTGGCGTCTGCAGTTTGCGCATCCTCGGTCGGGCCGCCTGCTGCGGTTCGAGGCGCCGGTGCCCACCGACATGGCCACGCTGATGACCACGGCGGCACTGGGACGCGGCCTGCCGCAGGCTCTCGCCCCGCGCGTATACTCGGCGCGGTCGCGCGAGCGGCTGCCTCTCCAATGACCCGCGACGACCTGACGCGGCGCCTCGCTGAACGGCCCCGCACGCGGCTGGCCGCGCTACCCACGCCGCTTGAAGACGCGGTGCGCCTGCGCCACGCGCTCGGCGGACCCGAACGCTGTCCGCGCATCCTCGTGAAGCGCGACGACCTGACAGGACTCGGGCTCGGTGGCAACAAGGCCCGCAAGCTCGAGTACCTGCTCGGCGAGGCGCTCGCCCAGGGCGCCACCGCGCTCATCACGACCGGGGCCGTGCAGTCGAACCACGCGCGCATGACGGCCGCCGCCGCTGCGATGTGCGGTCTCGAGTCGCACCTGGTGCTCACGGCGAGCAGCGCCGATCCTGCCGACGAGGGCAATTTGCTGCTCGACCGCCTCTTTGGGGCGCACGTGTACTTCGTGCCGGCAGTGGACCCGATGCTTGCCGTGGGCCATGACGAGGCGATGGTGGCGGAAGTCGCCGCCGGCATTCGTGCGCGCGGTGGGCGCCCCTACGTGATTCCGGTAGGCGGCTCGAGCGCCATCGGCGCACTTGGCTACGTGGCCGGCACGCTCGAACTCGCGCATCAGCTCGACACCCTCGCTGTGTGCCCCACGCGGCTGTACTTCGGCAGCGGGTCGCGTGGCACCCAAGCCGGGCTCACGCTCGGTGCCCACCTTGCCAACACGTCGTACCGCCTGCACGGGATCGCGGTGAGCGCCGGCGAACCGGAGAAGATCGAGCGGGCAAGGCGGGTGGCGCGGGAGGCCGCGGCGCTGCTCGGGGCTGACGACTCGGTGACCGAAGTCGAGTTCTTCACTGACCAGCACCACATCGGCGAGGGTTACGGCCTGCCGACCCCGGAAGCGCTCGAGGCGATTCTGCTCGTGGCTCGCTCCGAGGCCCTCGTGCTTGACCCCACCTACACGGCCAAGGCAATGGCGGCTCTGGTGCACCACGTCCGAACCGGCGCGGTTGGCACCGACGACTGCGTGGTGTTCTTGCACACGGGCGGAAGCCCCGCGGTCTTCACGGATGCGGCCCGGGCGAAACTACATGCCGCCCCTGGGTGGCAGATTCCTTAGCAATTGCGTCATTCGACGTGTGCAGAAATTGAGCACCCTGTGTCGCAACGGCACAGGCCACACCTAAGTCATTATCTGGCAATACATTAGCAGCAACTTTCAGGGGTTGAACGGCCCGTTGTGGTCTTGTACGCGGCACGCGAGGCACCTTGCCGCCACCATGAAGCGCCAGCGGCAACGACGTGCAACTATGCGCGTGCGCCGCGCGTTTCCCCAATGAACTCACCTATGCGTTCCTGCCGTCGCAGGCGACCACATTCTTGGCAGCGGCTTTGCGATAGCGGGGGGCATGAACTCTCCGTCACTCGGCTGCCGACCCCTATGGACCATGGTGTTCATCCGCCGGCTGCCGCTCTGCGCCCTGCTGGTGGCTGTGGGTCTCGGTGCCTTCTCGACCGACGCCTCTGCACAGCGCCGCTTCAAGCCCACGCGCCTGGATGAGGCCAAGTTCGACTCCCTGCTCGAGGACGTCGCGACCGACGACACCGACATCCCGGTCATCGTCGAGTTCAACGACGAACGCAACGCCGACGAGCTCGTAGCCGCAAGCGGCGGCCGCCAGGGCCAGCGCCTCGGCGGCATGCGCGGTCGCTCGACCCGCATGTCAAAGCGCATGCTGCGCCGGCTCGCGGCGAGCGTCGCGGTCAAGCGCGTGCACTACGACCGTCCGGTCGAGGCGCTGCTGGGCCGCACGTCAGCCACAATTGGCGCGCTCTCGGTGCAATGGCTCATGGGCTACAAGGGCGCCGGTGTCGGCGTGGCGGTGATCGACTCGGGGGTCACGCCGAACCACGACGACCTCCGTTCCGCCGCCCGCACGGCGCAGCGCGTCTCGAAGTTCGTGGACTTCGTGCGCGGGTCGACGACGGCGTACGACGACTGGGGTCATGGCACGCACGTGACGGGGATCATTGCCGGCAACGGCTATGACAGCTACGGCGTGCGCACAGGCGTGGCGCCCGAGGCCACGATCGTCTCGCTGAAGGCGCTCGACGGCGACGGCCGGGGCCGCATCAGCATGGTCATCGCCGCGCTCGACTGGGCCGTGGCGAACCGCACGGCTTACAACATCCGCGTGATCAACATGTCGCTCGGCGCGGGCGTGTTCGAGTCGTACAAGACCGACCCGCTGACGCTCGCCGCCAAGCGCGCCGTCGATGCCGGCATCGTGGTCGTGGCCGCGGCCGGCAACATCGGCAGGGACGCCAATGGCAACGCGCAGTATGGCGCCATCACGGCGCCAGCCAACGCGCCGTGGGTGCTGACGGTGGGTGCGGTCGACGGCAAAGGCAACCTGTTTCGCGGCGACGACGAGGTCGCCCCCTACAGTTCGCGTGGACCCACCGCGCACGACTTCGCCGCCAAGCCCGACCTGGTGGCGCCCGGCACGGGCGTGGCGTCGCTTGCGAGCCCCGGCAGCAAGATGTACATGGAGAAACCGCAGTACCTGCTGGCCGGAAGCCGGCCCACGCAGTTCAAGCCGTATCTCACGCTGAGCGGCACGAGCATGGCCGCGCCGGCCGTGGCCGGCACGGTGGCCCTGATGCTTCAGGCCAACCCCACACTGACGCCGAACCTGGTGAAGGCGCTGCTGCAGTACACGGCCCAGGCCAAGTCCGGCATCGACGTGCTCACCCAGGGCGCGGGTTTCCTGAACGCGCGCGGCGCGGTCACGCTGGCCGAGTACTTCCGCACTGGACAGCCGGGCAGCGAGTATCCCTATTCGGTCTCGTGGAGCCGCCACATCGTCTGGGGCAACCACCTGATCACGGGCGGCGTGATTGCGCCGTTCGCTGGTGCCTGGGCCAGCAACATCGTGTGGGGCGAGAGCCAGACGCCCGCCGGCCAGAACATCGTGTGGGGTGAGGCCTGCAGGGGAGCGTGCGCAAACGTCACCTGGGGCTCCAACATCGTGTGGGGCGAGAACATCGTCTGGGGTGAAAACATCGTGTGGGGCGAAAACATCGTGTGGGGCCTCGACGACAACATCGTCTGGGGCGAGAACATCGCCTGGGGTATGGACGACAACATCGTCTGGGGTGAGAACGTCGTGTGGGGCATGGACTGCAGCGCCGCCAACTGTGCCAACGTGATCTGGGGCCAGCACACGGGCGCGACGGGCATGAACGTCGTCTGGGGCATGGCCGAGGGCCTCAACGTCGTCTGGGGCAACAACATCGTGTGGGGTGAAAACATCGTGTGGGGTGAAAGCGCCGACCCCGACGCGTCGTGGGGCAGCTCCGGCACCGACGACGCCGTCTACGGCGACGAATCCACCGAGATTCTGGCCTTCGATACGGCGGCGTGGGACGAAGCAAACAACCCCGCCCGTTCGCATAAGCTCGCTGCGGGTAAGACCCCGAAGGGAGGCAGCTTCTAATGGAAAAGATGCCGTACTCCGAAGCACTGCACGCGTCGCTGCCCGCCATGGAATACCCGGCCGCACACGACGTCGCCTCGACCGATTGGCGCCAGCACCTGCCGGTGCTGGCGGCCGGTGCGGTCACGCTGCGAGCGATGCGCGTGGAAGACGCCGAATCGCTCTGTCAGCTGCTCACCTCGGCGGAAGTGGCGCGCTTCATCTCGCCGCCTCCCTCCACGGTTGAAGGGTTCCGCCGCTTCATCGCATGGGCGGGTCGCGAACAGGCCGCCGGAAGGTATGCCTGCTTTGCCGTGGTGCCGGCGGGCACTGACACGGCGGTGGGCCTGTTTCAGGTGCGCCAGCTCGACTCGGAATTCCAGAACGCCGAGTGGGGTTTCGTGATCGGCTCGCCCTACTGGGGCACGGGCCTGTTCGCCGAGGGCGCGAAGCTGGTTGTCGACTTCGCGGTCGACACGATCGGCGTGAACCGCCTCGAGGCCCGGGCGGCGGTGCAAAACGGCCGCGGCAACGGCGCTCTGGCCAAGGTCGGCGCCGTGCGCGAGGCCGTGCTGCGCCAGTCGTTTGAGCGCAACGGACAGCGCTACGACCAGCACTTGTGGTCGATTCTGGCGTGCGACTGGCGCGCGGCGCGTCAGGTCACCTCTGCCTCGGTGCACTAGACCTCTATTTGCCGGCTACGCAACGAGAATCGGCCGTGCTGCGATGAGCATCACGGCCGTTTCTGCGTACGAAGCGGTGCCGGCTGCGTCATCGTTTGTAACGGTGACAGGCCCAGAGACAACTCGTTACGCGGCCGCGTTTGGTGACGGTCCTTCGGTGTGGTCCAATGGAAGCTTCTCGTGGGCGTCCAATTCCGCGTTCTCCGTGTGCCTTTCGTATGGGCGGTGCTGGCCAGCACCGTCGTGATGAGCGCGCAGATGGCCTCGGCGCAATCGGTTGCCGAGAAGGCCACCCTCGAAGCCGCGCAGACCGACATCCTGGTCCGCGACGGAACGGGCAAAGCTACCATCCGCGCCACGAAAATCGCCGAAGAGGACTTCACCCTCGACGGGCGGCTCGACGAGGCGATTTATTCCTCGGTGCCTCCGCTCACCGGCTTTGTCCAGCAGGAACCCAACGAGGGC
>JANNEJ010000165.1:0-1995 GCA_031378585.1 Acidobacteriota bacterium
CAGCATGGTGGCGCTCATCGTTCACTCCCAGGCGCGGCGTGCAGTTGCGTGCACCACAAGACGCGCTAAACCGACGTGTAAAGCAGCGTGAATCATACTATTCTGACGCTCGATGCCAGGATCTGGACACCGGGCGTGGCGCGCGCCGTCTTGGGCGGTGGTCGTGGCGCTCGTGTGCGCGTGTGCGGCGGGTTCGGCAGGCGCACAGACGCCGCCGCCCCTCGTGGTGTCGGTGGCGGCCAGTCTCAGCGACGTGATGAGCGAGCTGGCACAGCGGCACGAACGCGCCACGGGCCAGGCCGTGCGACTGAATGTCGCCGGCTCGAACTTCATTGCCCGCCAGATTGTGGAAGGCGCCAAGGCTGACGCCTTCGTGAGCGCCGACGAGACGCAGATGGACGTGGTAGAGCGCGCCGGACGTCTGGTGCCGGGCACCCGCGTGGACCTGCTCACGAATCAGCTCGTCGTCGTGGGACGGCCAGGCAGCTCGCTCAAGAGCGGAGACCCTGGGGCCTTGGCGTCAAACGGAGTGCGCCGCGTGGCGCTCGGAAATCCCGATAGCGTCCCAGCGGGCGTCTATGCCCGCCGGTGGCTCGAGGCCAAGGGCGTCTGGGCGGCGATCTCTCCAAAGGTCGTGCCCACGATGACGGTGCGCGGCGCACTCGCGGCCGCGCGGGCCGGGCGGGTCGATGCCGCCGTCATCTACGCCACCGATGCGCGCAGCGAGCCCTCGGTGCCCGTGCTGTTCCGTGTGCCGGCGTCTGACGTGCCGCCGATCGTCTATCCCGCGGCCGTGGTGAAGGGGCCCAATCGTGTGGCGGCCGAGCGTTTCGTCGCCTATCTGCGGTCCGCCGAAGCAGGCGCGGTGTTTCTAGCGGCCGGGTTCGGACTCGCCGCTCGCTGATCCCATGACGACGCCATCATGAACCAGAGCATCCTCAGCATCGCCCTCTTCTCGGCGGCGACGGCCGCCGTGGCGACGCTGCTGGCGCTGCCAGTGGCGGTGGGGCTGGGATGGCTCCTGTCGAGGCGATCGTTTCCCGGCAAGTCTTTCGTCGAAACCGTCGTGTCATTGCCGCTGGTACTACCGCCGGTTGCGATCGGCTTGCTGATGCTGCAATTGCTCGGGCGCGAGCGGCCGCTCGGACGGCTGCTCGACGCCGCCGGCATCGAGGTGGTGTTCACCTGGAAGGCCGTCGTGCTGGCGATGACGGTGATGAGCCTGCCGCTGATGGTGATGACCATCCGCGCCGGCTTCGAGCAGGTCAACCGGCGCTTCGAAGCGATGGCAATCACGCTCGGCGCCAGCCCATGGCGTGTGTTCTGGACGATCACCTTGCCCCTGGCCCGGCAGAGCGTGGTTGCTGGCGCATTGTTGGGATTTGCGCGCGCCCTTGGCGAGTTCGGCGCCACCATCGTCGTCGCCGGCGGCATCCCCGGCCAGAGCCAGACGCTGGCGGTGGCGATCTTCAACCTGACCGAAGCCGGCCGCGAGTCCGACGCCAACACGTTGATGTTCGTGTCGATTGCCGTGGCGTTTGCCGTACTGGCCACCGCCAACGCCGTGCAGCGGAAGGGACGGCGCACATGATCGCGCTCGAGTTCGACGTGCGCGTGCAGCAAGAGGACTTCTCGCTGCACCTGCACGACCGCGCCGAGGTGCAGGTGCTCGGGCTCGTGGGCCCGTCGGGTGCCGGCAAGACCACGCTGCTCGAGGCGATCGCCGGCCTGCGCGCCGCCACCGGCGTGATTCGGGTCGGCGGCCGCACGCTGCTCGACACGCCCTCGGGCGTCGATGTGCCGGCGCGGATGCGCCGCGTTGGCTACGTGCCGCAGGACTCGCTGCTCTTTCCGCACCTGACGGTGCGCGGAAACCTCGCGTACGGGGCCACGGACGCGGCGCGTGTGGACGCCGTGGCCGAAATGCTGGAAGTGGCGTCGGTGCTCGACCGCGCGGCGTCGGTGCTGTCGGGCGGGGAACGGCAGCGCGTGGCG
>JANNEJ010000194.1:0-4987 GCA_031378585.1 Acidobacteriota bacterium
CTCGCTTCGGTGAAGAAGTCGGCTGTGGACAACCGTGACGGCACGCGCTTGCGCGCCACGCCGGCCACTCCCGCGGCTTCCACGGCCGCGGAGAGAGGCGACATATAGGCACAGTTGAGGTAGTGCTCGTCGTCGGGCAGCGAGAAACGCGACTTCTGGCAGGTGAGCATCGCAGCATTCTAGTGCCCGTCGGTGCCGGACCGGCCGCTGCGAGCGCCGCGACCGATACCGGCCTCCGGGTGGAGGCCGACCGGCGCGCCGTGACGGACTACTCGCGGACGTACCCGGTTGTCGCGCTCCGCCTGGCGCCTTCACGGTGTGCCTCGTCCGACAACGGATGCACGCCCGTGGCGTCAATCCACCGGTTGTAGAAGTTGAAGAGCGCGCACACGGTGACGGCGAAGTAGATCTCTTGGTCGGTCCACCCGGCGACCCGTGCGGGCGCCATCGTGTCGGCCGTCATGCGCGGCGCGTCGTGATTCACCGTGTCCACGAGCCGGAAGAGCACCTTGTGCTTCTCGTCCAGCCGTGACGTCTCCAGGTCGTGCATCACGCTCGCGACGAGCGCGTCGTCGCCGAGTAATTCCGCCGCAACTGCGGCGTGCGACTTGGTTCAAAACGGGCAGTGGTTTCGCACCGAGGTATAGGCTGCGATGAGTTCCCGCAGGCCTGGGCTGAGCGGCGCAGGCCCGCGCAGGATCTCCTGCGTGAAGCGTGCCAGGTGCTGCGTGGCGCTCGGCAGAAAGGCGAAGAGATGCCAGATCTGCGGATACTCCGCGCCTCGGTCGCACATCTGGCGAATGGCATTGGCCCAGGGGCCGGGAGCCGGGGCGCGCTCTACGCCCGGAAGGAACATTGGGTCCATGCAAGGCCTCGTGGGGTGTCCAGGCGGCGGAGGATAGCATGCGTGCTGCCGGCGTTTCGCGTCACAATGTCGGCGGAGATACCGATGACGACACCGCAGGCTCCTCTGCCCTCTGGCCTGGGCGCGCGCACGACGGCTGCCGAAGCGCTGGCAGGAATTGACCTCACTGGCACCAACGCGATCGTGACCGGCGGGTATTCGGGCCTCGGGCTCGAGACCGTGCGCGCGCTGGCAGGCGCTGGTGCCCACGTCACCGTGCCGGCGCGCGATTTCGCTAAGGCAGAAGCCGCCCTTGCGCCCCTGCGCGGGGCCGTCTCGGGCACGGTGGTCATCGACCGCCTCGATCTGTCCGATCCGGCGAGCGTGCACGCCTTCGGCTCACGCTACGCCCAGAGCGGCCGCGCCCTTGGCATTCTCGTGAACAACGCCGCGGTCATGGCCAATCCGCTCACGCGCGATGCCGACGGCCACGAGAGTCAGTTCGCCACCAACCACCTGGGGCATTACCGGCTCGTCGCTGAGCTGTGGCCTGCGCTCGTGGCGGCGGGTGGTGCGCGGGTGGTGCAGTTGTCGTCCATTGGCCATCGTCGGTCGGCGGTGGCGTTTGACGATGTGGACTTCCTGACGCGGCCCTACGACAAGTGGGACGCGTACGGCCAGTCGAAGAGCGCCAACAGCCTGTTTGCCGTGGAACTCGACAGGCGCGGTCGCGACGTCGGCGTGCGCGCGTTTGCCGTGCATCCCGGGGGAATCATGACCGACCTGCAGCGCCACCTGCCCAGGGAGGAACAGATGGCCATGGGCTGGATCGACGCGGATGGCAACCTGAACCCGGCGTTCAAGAGCCCCGCGCAAGGCGCCGCCACGAGCGTGTGGTGCGCGACCTCGCCGCAACTGGCCGGCAAGGGCGGCGTGTACTGCGAGGATTGCGACATCGCGATGCTCGTACCGGCTGATTCGCCCGCGTGGACCGGCGTGCGTCCACACGCCGTCGATGCGGCCACGGCCGGCAGACTCTGGGCGTTGTCGGAAAGGTTGACGGGCGTGCGCTATCCGGAGGTTCGATGATGAGAGTACTGGCAGCGTATATGTGTGTCGCGGTCGTGGCAGGCATGCCTGGTCGCGCCGGGGCGCAATCCACCGATTCGCCGGTCAAGGCCCTGAAGGTCACGGTGCTCTCGACGATGCTCGTGGGCAACGCCCGCGAAGGCGTGGGCGAGTGGGGCTTTGCGGCCGTGCTCGAGGTGGATGGACGCCGTTGGCTCATCGATACCGGCGCGCGCGCCGAGACGGTAGCGCGAAATGCCGCCGAGCTGAAGGTGGATCTCTCGGACATCACCGATGTGGTCATCACCCACAATCACGACGACCACACGGGCGGGCTGCTCACACTGCGGCGCGAGTTGGCCAAGAAGAACCCGAAAGCGCTCACCCGCGCGCACGTCGCCAAGGGACTCTTCACGAGCCGGCTCGATCGCAGTGGCCGCGAGGGCAACGGGCTGTCGCCGATCGAGGCCGAGTACGAAGCGCTCGGCGGCACGTTCGTGGAGTACGCCGGACCGACGCGCCTGGCGCCTGGCGTGTGGCTGACCGGTCCTGTGCCGCGTACCTATCCGGAACGCAACTGGAGCGGCAGCGGCATGCTGCAGACGCCTGCGGGTCCCGTCGAGGACAATGTGCCCGAGGATTCGTCGATCGTCGTGCAGACGTCCGAAGGGCTGGTGGTTGTGAGCGGCTGTGGGCACGCCGGCATCATCAACACGGTGGAGTTCGCTCAGAAGGCCGTGAAGAACGATCCGGTACACGCCGCCATCGGCGGCTTCCATCTGTTCGCGGCGTCGGATGACACGTTGGCCTGGACCGCGGGAAAACTCAAGGACGCGCGCCTCGCGTATCTGTTGGGCGCACACTGCACCGGCATCGAGGCGGTGTTCCGCATTCGCCAGGCGCTTGGCCTGGCGCGCAAGGCTGCCGTGGTGGGCGCGGTCGGGTCGTCGTTTACCTTGGGCAAGGGCATCGATCCAAAGGCCCTCGCCCAATAGAGCGGCCAACTCATGGCCAACTTCCTGTGGGGCTTCCTGTTCAGTGCCATCGGGGCGGGCTTCTTCCTGTACGGCCGGAGACAGACCGCGGTCGTGCCGTTGGCGTGCGGCCTTGCGCTCATGGTGTATCCCTACTTCGTCGACGACGTGGTGATGACCGTGGTTATCGGCGTGGTGCTCGTCGTCGTTCCGTTCATCGTCAAGGTGTAACCACGTGCTCGGCCCCGTGATGCGGTGGATGCTGCTGGCCAGCGGGCCCATATCGACCCGACTGCTGAGACTGTCCGGCCGCGCTCGACGCATTCGCGGCGGCCAGCACCCCAACGGCGAGAAGCACCGATATCGGCCCTGACGGGCGCACTGAAATACCCCGAAGCGGCTACAATCGCCCGCGTGCCAGCCTATCTGTTCGGGCCGTACCGCCTCGACCCGGCGGTCTGCCGGCTGTCTCGCGACGGCGAGCCGGTGGCGCTTCCCGACCGCTACGCCACCATCCTTCTGCTCCTGGTCGCGAAGGCCGGCACGATCGTCGCGAAAGAGGCCTTGCTCGACGCGGGATGGAAGGACGTGGCCGTGGGCGACAACAGCCTGGAGCAGGCCATCTCCAGCCTGCGGCGGGCACTCGGCCCGGCGCCGGACGGCGAGCCCTACATCGAAACCCTGGCCCGGCGCGGCTATCGCTTTCAGGCCCCGGTGACCCGCGTGACGTCGCGCACGGACGACGCCGCGCTGAACGCTCTGCTGGCGCCGCATCGCGCCTTTACCGAGGGCCGGACGGCGCTCGAGTCCTTCGATCGCAACGCGGTGGCCGATGCGCAGCGGGTGTTCGAGGACATCGTGGCGGCCACACCGGACTACGGCCCCGCGCACGTCGGCCTGGCCAATGCGCACGCCTTGCGGTTCGAGTCCACACGAGCCGACGACGCGCCGGATCGTGAGGCGCTGACCAAGGCCCTGCATCACGCCCGCGAGGGCTGCCGCCTCAATGCCTCGTCCGGGGAGGCGTGGGCCACGCTCGGGGCCGTGTTGTCGCAGGCTCGACTGACGTCGGAAGCCGTCGCGGCCGCGCGCCGTTCGATCGCCCTCGAGGACGAGAACTGGCGACACCACCTGCGGTTCGGCTATGTGAGCTGGGGCGAGGAACGCCTGCGTTCCGCCCGGCGGGCGTTGAAGCTGGTTCCCGGCTTCGCCTTCGGGCACTGGCTGGCGGCCACCGTGCACGTGTCACGAGGGGCGCTCGAGGAGGCGAAGCTCGAGCTCGAGGCCGGCGCCGTGGCCCAGGACCAGCAGCGGCGGGAGTCGCGGTTCGGGTCGTCGGGCCTGCACTTCCTCCTTGGGCTCGTCCGCCTGGCGCACGGTGACGAATCCGGTGCCCGTCAGGAGTTCGAGCGCGAGCTGGTCCATGAGGACGCGACGCACATCTACACGCGCCAGGTGTGCGCTCATACCGCGTGCGCCCTGGGCGCGCTTCGCCTGCGACAAGGCGATCCAGACGCCGCGCTGGCGGCCTTCGAGCGTGCACAGACGAGTATCTCGGGGTACCCATTGGCGCTCGCGGCGGCACACGCGATGCGCGACGTCACCGCAGTCGGTCCACAGGAGCAGGCTGCGCTGGCCGCGCGCCTCGAACACCTCCGAGCCCAGGGCGCCGGAGTCGAAGCGGCGACGGTGGAAGCGGTGGGCGAGGCGCTCGCCGGCCGTCATGCCGAGGCCGCAGCGCGTGTCCATGCGGCGCTCCAGGCGGCGCCGCCCGGCAGCGATGCCTGGATGTTGCCGGTCGACCCATTCCTGCACGTCGGCGCTCACCTGCGCGAGTGGACACCCGTGCTCGCGCTCCTGCGCGAGCGGTCCGCATAACTGCGACGTTGCTGGCGACGGTGACCGGGCCGTCGGGCCCGTCTGGGCACGCCGTCCGTGAAATCAGGTCTATTCAGGCAATCGGTCAGGACATCCCTCGCGCAGGCCCGTACGGTGTCTTCCACAAGGAGCCGCGATGTCCAGCAGCGGACGGCACGAATCCACGCGCCGCCGTACTGCACCGACACCTGCGGGGATTGACACCATGGACACGACCGAACGC
>JANNEJ010000244.1:0-5970 GCA_031378585.1 Acidobacteriota bacterium
AGCTGTTTCAAGATCGGCAGCCGCAACAGCCCAGGGAAGCCGCGCAACGAGCGTCGCTCGTCTTCTCGCAGCAGGCCGGCAAGCAGGTTCGATTCGCCGTCGCGTAGACGTAGACGGGTTGTCACTTTGCGCGAGGCAAAGGCCGGCAGCGACTGCCCGGCAATGAGCGAATCCTGACCGCGCGCGCTGTTCTCGAGGACCAGGTCCAGGATGATCTCACCCTCGTAAGTAACGCGCGGTGTCATCTCCACGATGACGCCGATGGGACGGTAGGTGAACGACACCAGCGGATTGGCCGCCGCGCCGCCTTGCCCAAGCGCGGTGAACGTGGTGCTCGGCACCGGCACTTCTTCGCCGAGGTTGAGCGTCACCTTTTGACCCTCGGTACCACGCAACTGCGGCTTGGCCACGGTCTTGGTCTCGGAGTCGCTCTCGAGGAACCGCACGACGGCGGCCGGCACGGCCAGGTAGAAGTCCGCCGCGCTGATGCCGGTGGAGATCGTGTTGGCATTGAATACGGCCGCCGGCCCGACACCGGACGGGGTCGTCGCCGCGCCAGCGACTGGCGCCCCACCTCCAGCGCCAGCTCCTGCTCCAGCCCCGCCGCCACCGGGCGCCGACTCTGGAGAGAAGATGGCGCCGACCGCGTAGTCGGTGAGGCTCAGCCCGTACCGCTTCGCGCGCTCCCGGCTCACCTCGAGGACCTGCACGTCGATGATCACCTCGGCGCGCGGCTTGTCGTTGATCTTGATCACCTGCTCGATGATCTCGGCCACCGGGGCCGAGGCGCGCACGGTGATCGTGTTGGCGGTCTTGTTGGCCGCGATGCGGGGTTGAATCGCCATCTGCGGCGCCAGAATCACGGTGTTGACCAGCTGCGCCAATTCGGTGGCGTCGGCATGCGAGATGAAGAAGGTCTTGATGACCTGCTCCTCGTACTGCTGGCGCTTCGCGGTGTTGTCGGTCGCGATGATGATGGTGCGCGCGTTCAATACCTTGTAGAAGATCTGGTTCGACAACATCACCTGCTGAAGTGCCTGTTCCAGCGTGACGCCTTCGAGCTGCACGGTCACGCTGCGATCCTGAAAGTCGCGATCGTAGGTGACGTTGATGCCGGTGGAACTGCCCACGAAGTTCAGCAGGTCGCGAAGGCTCGTGTTCGAGAAACGAAGATTGAGCGGCTCCTTCGAGGTGGGGTTGAGAACCGGCTCCTGTGCGTTCTTCCGCGCCTGCTCGCGCATGGCTTCAATGGGCGGGCGCGGGCGCGATGCCTCCAGCCGTTCCCGCAACTCGCGATCGAGTTCGCCCGCCCTGGCCGCAATCGATCGATTCGACGGATCGAGCTCCGAGGATTTGCGGTACTCGCGCAGCGCCTCATCCGGTTGACCGGCGGCCTCGAGCGACCGGGCGCGGGCCACGTGCACGGCGGCGGCCTCTTGCATGGCGCGCTCGAGGGCGATCTTGTACTCCGGCCGGTCTGGTGAACCCTGGAGCGCCTGCCGGTAGTGCTCCACTGCCTCGTCCCACTGCTGAGCGTACGCCGCGCGCTGGCCGCGGGTATACGCGCGATTGACGGCGCACCCGGCAAGCACGACGGCCGCCATCGCGACGACGATGGCCTTCTCCACTCCTGATCTCAGCACGCGTTCTCCAGCTTTCCGCGCTATTGCCCGGACAGACGCAGGGTCTGCCGGCCGCGCCCATCGGCGTAGGCGATCTCGAGCGACTCAGGGCCGATCGAGAGAATACGGAATCGTCCGTCGATGATAGCCCCTTCGGCACCGTGCACGACCAGCCCCTTGCTGTCGCTGAGTACGGCCAGCCTCCGGCCTCCCGCAGTGCCTTCGACGAGCCCGATGAACTTGAAGGGGATCGGCGGTAACGGCGGCGGCCCGGTCGGCAGCAGGGCGGGCACCGGCACGAGCGGCGCCCCGCCGGTGGTCGCTGAGCTCCGCTTCGGCGGTGCGGCCGTGGACACCTCACCGACGCCGAACACAAACGGGTTCCGGGCAATCTCCTCGGGACCGCGCCGCGCGCCCTCGAGCGCGTCAAGACGTACGTCAGCCGGCGGCACCGGCACCGGGCCTTGTTCCCCACGGCGCGCGGCGGCGGCCGCGACCGCCGCCACCTCTGGGGCGGGCGTGCCTGCATACCACCACGCACCGCCGGCAACGAGCGCCGCCAGCAGGCCCATGCGCACGTGGCGCCGGCGCTCAGGGGACATCGGGAATCACCTTGAAATATGTGGACACGGTCAAGGTGAGGTCGAGCGGCGCCGCCGCGTCTTGTCCCTCGGCCAGTACAATCGAATCGACGACCACGAAGTCCTCAGCCGTCTCGAGCTCGTAAAGGAAGTCGCGCACGTCGCGATAGCGGCCCACGAGCGAGATGCTGGCTTGCAGGCGCGAGAGGTCACTGTCGCGCATCTTGTCGGGCGAGGCGGCACTGCGGAAAAAGGTGACGCCATGCGCGCGCGCCAGCTGAGCGACCCGAAGCTGCAATAGACGCCGTGCAGCCGCCACGTCCCTTGGCAGCACGTCGTCGTAGAACGCAGACAACTCGCGGGTCGCAGTGTCGCGGCCATCACGAGCGGCCGCGGCCTCTTCCAGTTCCTTGGCTGCGACCTCCGCATCGGCCGCGGCAGACGATGCGCGCACCTCGCTCGATCGCACCGAGCGCGACATCGGCACCACGCCGGCCACCAGGGCCACCGTGTTGACACCCAACAGGACCACCAGTGGCCAGACCCATGCCCGGTGCTCACGCAGTAGCCGTCGCATGAGGACACCACGCGTCTCGATCATCGCCCCCCCTCGGTACGACCGCCGCTCGCGGTGGCCTTCTTCGGTTCTGACGACGCCGGCGCAGGATTGGCCGCGTGGCGATAGTACCCCTGCAAATGCGACTCGATGGTGCCGTCCTCGAGCGCCTCATCTGAGCGTGACAGCACTCCACTGAAGGTGCCGGTCGCCTCGAGCCGGCCAATGAAGGCGTCGAGGTCCTCAATCTTGCGCGAGATCACCACGAGCGACACCATCAGACGCCCCTCGTCGTCGGCCTGAGGCTGCACCTGCACCAGCCTCACGTCAGGCGGCAGCGTGGCTTCGAACTGATTGAACAACTCCGTCCATGAGAACGTCCGCTGCAGAATGAGCTGGTTCGCCTCGGTCGCCGCACGTGCCACGTTCTTGAGCTGCGCGACGTCGAGCCCGCGGCGCACGCTATCGGCCTCGGTGCGCGCAGACGCCGCGCGCAGACCCTCGGTGCGCGCGCGTTCACTCAACATCGCGCCCTGCTGCGACAGGCTGACTAACGTGGCGGCGTTCACGGCCGCCCACGCCGCGGCGGCCGCCAGGGCCACGATCAGCGCGCCGCGCACCAGGCGCTCGTTGTAGAACGGCCGCGTCGCCAGATTGCCGGACAACATGACTAGGCCGCCGTCCCTTGGCGCAAGAGAATCCCGATGCCGGGCGCAAGCGCGTCGGCCAGGGCCGGCGACATCGCGCCGGGATCCGGAGGCGCGGCCGCGCCAAACGGGTCCACCGCCGACACATCGAGCGATAGCCGCTCCGACAGCTCGCGGCGCAGGTGCTCAGCGCTCGCGGCCGTCGAGCCACCCGCCAGCAGCACGCGCGCGAACTGCCGCCCCTGCAGCCGATCCTCGTAGTACATCGCCGTCTGGTGCACGAGGTCGGCGACCGACCCCTCCGACTCCTCGCTGCGCGTGCGGTAGAAGATGAGATGCCCGTCACGCAGCACCGCCAGGCTCACATACGTCGCGGCGGCATGCACGAGCAGCCAGTCGCCAGCCACGGACCGCCCAGCGGCCAGCACGGCATTCACGACGTTGAAGGTTGACAGATCGACGACGCCCGCATGGGCACCAGCCAGCTCGCAGGCCCGTTCGTATTGCGTAATCACGTCGCGGCGGGCCACGGTCACGATGAACTCGTGGCTGCCCGCAGCAGAGGCTCCGGGGGTGTGGCTCACGACGGCCTCGTCGAGCGCGAAGGGCGTCGTCTTCTTCACCTGCCACCGGATGAGCTCGTCGAGGTCCGCGGCACGCGCCGGCACCGACTCGAACTTCACGATGGTCACGCGCGCCACCGAGTCGGGCACCACGAGGCACACGCGACTGGGCCGCACGCCCGCCGCCGCTGCGGCGCGGCCAATGGCCGCGGCGACAAAGGGAACGTCAGGCATGTTGGGGGCGCCGAGCGCGCCGCTGTTCGCGCCGACGGGTAACGGCTCCACACCGTAGCCGGCAAGCGTCAGTGCGCCCGCGCGTCTATCGACCCGAACGACGGCCACCCGCCCCGGCGCCAGATCGACGGCCACGCCGGGAGGCGCCTGCTGGAGGAACGACGGAAGGCTCATTCGACGAAGGTCACCTTGTTGATCTCACGCAAGGTCGTG
This sequence comes from Acidobacteriota bacterium, assembly GCA_031378585.1. GTDB lineage: Bacteria > Acidobacteriota > Vicinamibacteria > Vicinamibacterales > UBA2999 > CADEFD01. Next base: position 4,417 of record JANNEJ010000244.1, read on the forward strand.
AGCCCCAGCATGACACGCTCCACGGCGGATTCCCGCAGGAACCGCATCCCCTGTTCCCTGGCAGCGCGCTTCAGCTCCGAAATCGGCCGGCGCTCCAGAATGAGTTCGCGCACGTGGTCGGTCAGATCGAGCAGCTCGCAGATCGCCATGCGGCCCTTGAAGCCGGTGCCACCGCACTCCACGCACCCGACGCCTTCGTAGAACGTCTGCGACTCTGACAGATCCGGGTCCATCGCCGACTCGATCAACAGCTCCCTGGTAATCGAGACCGGCTGTCGGCACTTCTCGCAGATCTTGCGCACCAGCCGCTGCGCCATCACGCAGTTGAGCGCGGAGACAAATTGATAGGGCTCGACGCCCATGTTCAGAAACCGGCCCAACACGTCGAACACGTTGTTGGCGTGGACGGTCGTGAACACGAGGTGGCCGGTCAGCGCCGACTGGATGGCGATCTGCGCCGTCTCGGGGTCGCGGATCTCGCCGACCATGATCTTGTCGGGGTCGTGGCGCAGGATCGAACGCAGACCGCGCGCGAAGGTGAGACCCTTCTTCTCGTTAATCGGAATCTGGGTGATGCCCTTCAACTGGTACTCGACCGGATCCTCGATGGTGATGATCTTGTCTTCGATCGAGCGAATCTCGGCGAGCGCGCCGTAGAGCGTCGTGGTCTTGCCCGAGCCAGTCGGGCCGGTGACGAGCACCATGCCGTAGGGCTCGCGGATGTACTTGCGGAAGCGCCGCAGCTCCAGTTCCGGAAAACCCAGGATGTCGAGGCGCAGTTCGGTGAACTGCTCGCTGATCGACTGCTTGTCGAGGATGCGGATGACCGCGTCCTCACCGTGCGCGCTCGGCATGATCGACACGCGGAAGTCGATCGTCTTGCCCCGCACGCGCAAGCGGAAGCGGCCGTCCTGCGGCACGCGCTTCTCGGCGATGTCGAGTTCGGCCATCACCTTGATGCGCGAGATGATTGCGCTGTGCGACGCCTTCGCGATCGGGCGACTCGCCGGCTGCAGCACGCCGTCGATGCGGTACTTTACGACCACGGCGTCGTCCTGCGTCTCGATGTGGATGTCGCTGGCTCGCCGCTGAATCGCGGTGAACACCATCGCATCGACCATCCGGATGATCGGGCTGTGGTCGCTCGTCAGCCGTTCGACGGTGAGATCCTCGCTCGAATCCTCGTCCTTGAGGACCTGAATGAAGTCCTCGGTGGCGTCGTCGAGCACGCGCTGCGAGCTTTCGCTTTTCTTGAGGATGCCTTCGATGGCCGAGCGCGCCCCCACCATCACGCGCACGGGCGTGCCGAGCAGCACCGCGAGTTCGTCGATCATCGGCAAATCGGTCGGATCCGACACGACGATGACGAGCGCCCGGCCGTCGCGTTTGAACGGCACGAAGCCGTAGCGCAACATCATGTCAGCCGGGATGCCGCGGAAGAGCTCCTGGTCGATGCGGAAGAGCCCCATGTCGAGGAAGTCGAGCCGGTAGCGTTCGGCCAGCCGGCGCGCGTGCGCCTCCTCGGCGATGCGGGAGTCGGCCGGGACGGCTGGG
>JANNEJ010000247.1:0-3192 GCA_031378585.1 Acidobacteriota bacterium
CAGCATGATTCTCGCTATCGGCAAAGACGCGCTGCTGCCCCTGCTGCAGCGGCAGCCCGCCCTGGCCGCGCGCTTTCTGTCGCACATGCTCACGCGCCACATCCGGATGGAAGAGGACCTGCTCGATCAGCTCTTCCATTCCAGCGAGCAGCGCCTGGCGCGCACGCTCCTGCTGCTGGCCCGCGGCGCCGGCCCCGACCACACGCCGCGCCTCATGCCGAAACTGTCCCAGGAGACGCTGGCCGACATGGTCGGCACCACCCGCTCCCGCGTGAACTTCTTCCTGAACAAGTTCAAGAAGCGCGGGTTCATCGACTACCACGGCGACCGCCCCATGACCGTCCATCGCTCGCTGAGCGCCGTGCTCCAGGACTGAGGCGGCTCCCGCCTGAGCGGCCGTACTCTCGACGTGCGGGCGCCAGTGACGCAGCCGCTCGAGAGCGACGGCGTCACTAGCGCGGCTCGTGCGACTCGTGCGCCTGCCGGGGATCCATGTCCGCAGGCGGCGCATGCGGCGACCGGTAGTGGTAGAAGAAGCGCCGTCCGGTCACGCCAAAGAACACGCAGCCCAGGCCAATGGCAAGGCCCGTGGCCGAGAAGGCGCGAATGACCATCTGGCCCTCGCCGTTTCCGAGCACCGACAGGAGCAACCCGGCCATGGCGAACGCGGTCAGCACGGCTCCGGCGACGAGCGTGGTGCTCACGCGTTCCCCTTCCGGAGCAGCAAGGCCACGCCCGCCACCAGAATGAGCCCTCCGGCAATTGGCGAGATCGGCAGCGACTCACGCTTGTCGTTCGTGATCTTGATTGGACCTGCGTCGAGGATCGTGTCCTTGGTGGTCCACGAGAACCCGCCATAGAGCAGGCCGGCGAGCCCCAGCACCACGAGCAGCACAGCAAACGGCTTCATCATCCACTCTCCCTGACGTCCGCATCTTCCCTGTTCGTCGTGAGCATGGGGCAACGGAGTACCTGGCAGAGTGCAAGAGGGAGGCCAGACAAAGGCGGTGTGGATGAGCACGTCGAGGCCTCAACCTGAGCAGGCCGCACCCGAGGAGTGGCAGTCGCGCAACCGGGTCATGACCGCTCAGACGCGGTGATGCCGCACTCCTTGATCTTGTTGAGCAGCGTCTTGTAGCTCACGTTGAGATAGGCGGCGGCCTTGCGCCGGTTCCACCGGAAGCGGACGAGTGCCTGGTCGATCGCTTCCCGTTCGGCCTTGAGAGCGGCCGTTTTGGCGATCGCGTGCAGATCGACGCCGTCGCTCGGCTCGACGTTCGTGCCCGTGTCGCCAACATCCTCGTCCGCGTCGTCATCCTCGTCGGCAACGAGAGCACGCGGCGGCTGGAGGGGCACCGCTGCCGCCATCTGCGGCGGGCTCCACTCGACGGGTGGCGCGACGCCCGTGTTCGGCACGGTCGACCCGCTGGCGGCGCGCGCGTGGCGAAGCCGCTGCAGTTCCACGAGAATCAGCTGCTCGTCCTGGAGCACCACGAGCCGCTTGATCGTATTCTCGAGTTCCCGGATGTTGCCCGGCCACGGGTGCCCGGCAATCGCGGCGAGAAGCGCGCGGCTCGGACGAATCGCCGGGCGCCGGTAGACCTTGGCGTACTTCGCGAGAAAGAACTCGACCAGCGCGGGGATCTCGTCACGACGTTCACGCAGCGGCGGCACGTGAAGTTCGATCACCTGCAGGCGATAGTAGAGATCCTCGCGAAACGCGCGGGCGTGCATCATCGCCTCGAGATCGCGATTGGTCGCGGCCAGCACGCGCACATCGACCTCGATGGGCCGGTTGCTGCCCAGCCGCGTGAAGGCGCTGTCCTGCAGCACATGCAGAATCTTGGCCTGCAGCTCCGGCGGCATCTCGCCGATCTCGTCGAGCATGATCGTGCCATGCTGCGCGAACTCGAACTTGCCGATGCGCGTGCTGCCGGCGCCCGTGAAGGCTCCGCGTTCATGCCCGAACAGCTCGCTTTCGAGCAACTCGGCCGGCAGTGCCGCGCAGTTGACCTTCACGAAGGGCTTCGTGCGCCGGCCCGACCGGCGGTGCAGCTCGCGCGCGATGACCTCTTTGCCGACACCACTCTCGCCGCGTAGCAGCACCCCGACGTCGCTATCCGCCACGCGGTCGACCACCGACATGACCGACTGCATGGCCGAGCCCGCACTCCAGCAGGGCTGGGCACCTTCGGGATCCTCCGCCAGGTGCGCGCCAAGACGGGCGACTTCGGCACTCAGAGACTCGCGTTCGAGGGCATTGCGGATGGCCGCTTCGAGCGCAAGCTCTCCCACCCCTTCGGCATCGCCAGGCTTGAGCACGTAGTCGGCCGCCCCAAGACGCACGGCCTCGATGATGGTGGCCGGGGTCTGCCGGGCCGACAGCATGATGACTTGCGCGGTCGGGTGCGCCTGGCGAATGGCCCGAAGCGTCTCGAGACCGTCGAGGTCAGGCATCAGGACGTCGAGCAGAATGACGTGCGGCGCGCTGCCGTCGCGCAGGCTCCCGAGCAGAGCCGTGCCCGTATGGAACACGTCGACGGCGTAGCCGCGCGTGCGCAGCAGCGTCTGCAGATACTCGGTAAATGCGAGGTCGTCGTCGACCAGGGCCAGACGTGCGGTCATAGGACAGAGATCTCCTAGGGACGCGAGACGGCGCGCGCGCCGAGGGCGCCGCTGGTCGTGTAGACGCGACCGCCAACGCGCGCAATGGCCTGGCACGCGGCCGCGACGTCAAGTCCGTGCCCGAGCCACGGATCAAACGGGGTTGGCACGCCGCCGACGAGCGCCGGCAGCTGATGCGCAAGGGCAGAGAGAAAGTGCAGTTCGGCGGGCCGGGTCTCGGCATGAATCGTCTCCACCCCAAACCGCGCCTTGACCGGCGCCCCGCACAGCACGAGGCCAATCGCTGCGGCGAGCGCCTCCGCGGAGGTGCCCACGGCCACCCGTACCGCGTGGTCGGGCGCGGTCCACGACAACGCCACTCCCCGCTTGCGTACGGCTGCTGTGACTCGTTCCACGAGCTCGGCCGTCGAGACCAGCGTGGTGATGCTCGCACGGGCGCCCGGCAAGAACGACTCGGCGCTCTGACACAGGTCTGCGATGCCGCCCAGCGCCTGCATGGTCCGGGCGAAGGCGCGATCGCGCTCCTCCAGGCCGCCGAGCTGACCGGCGCGCAGGAGCCTCAGGTAC
>JANNEJ010000032.1:0-3615 GCA_031378585.1 Acidobacteriota bacterium
GCACTGGCGGCGGTGCTCGGCGTGGCCGGCGTGCTGGTCGAAGGGATCGACCACGCGCCCGAGATGATCATCTTCGCGGTGGCGCTCGCGGTGGCGGCCGTGCCCGAGGGCCTGCCGGCGGTGCTGACCGTGGCGCTGGCCCTGGGGGTGGAGCGCATGGCCCGCCACCACGCGGTGGTGCGACGGCTTTCGGCGGTGGAGGCGCTCGGCTCGGTGACCGTCATTGCCACCGACAAGACCGGCACGCTCACCGAGAGCCGCATGGACGTGCGCTCAATAGACACCGTCGACACCGTCGACACCGTCGACGCCGCGCGCGCGCTCACCGCGATCGTCATCGCCAACGACGCCGACCTCGCGACCGGCGCGGGCGATCCGCTCGACCTCGGCCTGCTGCGGCACGCCGCGACCCACGGCCTCGATCCGCAGCAGGTGCGCGCTACGCGCGTCCGCGTGTCGGAGCGCCCCTTCGACAGCGCCTGGAAGTTCACGCGCGCCACGGTGCTCGAGCACGGCGCGCCGGTCAGCTATGTCAAAGGCGCGCCCGAGGTCGTGATCCGCGAGTGCGTGCTGACACAGACCGCGCGCGACTCGTGGCTCGAGAAGGCCGAGGCGTACGCCGGCGAGGGCTACCGCGTGCTCGCCGTGGCGTGGGCCGAGGGCGAGGCTGAGACCCGCCTCTCGCTGCTCGGTCTCGTGCTGCTCTGGGATCCGCCGCGGGCGGAAGTGCCGGGCGCGGTACGCACGGCACAGGCCGCCGGCATCCGGGTCGTGATGATCACCGGCGATCACCCGGCCACGGCGCTGGCCATCGCGCGCCTGGCCGGACTGCCCGTTACCAGGGTGCTCACAGGCGACGACCTCGATCGCTTCGCCCCTGGCGACCTCACCGACGCGCTCGCTGACGTGCAGGTCTTTGCGCGCGTCAGGCCCGAGCAGAAACTCGCCATCGTCGAGGCCCTGCAACAAGGCGGCGACATCGTGGCGATGACCGGCGACGGCGTCAACGACGCGCCGGCGCTGAAGCGCTCGGATGTCGGCGTGGCCATGGGGCAGCGCGGGTCGGATGTGAGCCGCGAAGTAGCCGACCTGGTGCTGCTCGACGACAACTTCGCCACCATCGTGGGCGCCGTCGAAGAAGGGCGCGGCATCTACGAGAACATCCAGAAGTTCCTGCGCTTCCTCTTCTCGACGAATCTGTCGGAGGTGCTGCTGGTGGCGTGCGGCGCGGCGCTGGCCTTTGCCTTGGACCTGCGTGACGGCGCCGGCGCGCTGCTGCTGCCGCTGACCGCCGCGCAGATCCTGTGGATCAATCTCGTCACCGATGGCCTGCCCGCGCTCGCGCTGGCCTTCGACCGCACGCCTGGCGTGATGCAGCAGCCCCCGCGCGCGCCCCAATCGCCCCTGCTCGACCGACCCTCGGTGCGCTTCGTGCTCGGAGCAGGTACGATGAAGGCGCTCATCGCGCTCGGGCTACTCGGGTTGCTGCCGCGCCTCGGCTTCGAGATTGACGCCACGCGTGCCACGGCCTTCCACTTCATGGCCATCGGTCAGCTCCTGTTCGTCTATCCGGCACGGCATACGTGGACGCATCCCTCGCCGAACCCCTACCTGCATGCCGCGGTGTTGTTCGGCGTGACCATTCAGCTGGCCGCGGCCTGGCTGCCCGTCACGTCGCGTCTGCTGGGTGAGGCGTCGCTGCCGGGCACGCTCTGGGCCGTGGTATTCGCCGCCGCCGGCCTGGCCTGGGCCGGTGCCGAGGTGATCGCGCGCGTGGTGTGGCGACGAGAGGGGAGAGGACCTCGCTCGTGAGCCGCGACAACTCCCGCCCTGTCTCCTCCACCGGCGCTGGCCGGCTGTGCACCACGTGTGGCTGGCCCGTGACGGACTGCAAGTGCTCCAGCCAGTTTGCGCGTGACGAGGCCGTGCCGACCCGCGTCGTGGCCAAGCTGCGCGTCGAGAAGAAGGGCCGCGGCGGCAAGACGGTCACGGTCGTCTACGACCTGCCGGAGAACCAGGCCTTTCTGAAGGACCTGTGCGGCGAGTTGAAACGCACCTGCGGCGTGGGCGGGGCCGTGGCCGAGAACACCGTCGAGATTCAGGGCGACCAGGTGGCGCGGATTCGTCCGGTGCTCGTGAAGAAGGGCTGGACGGTGAAGGGGTGATCGACCCTCTGCCCATCGACGCGCACGTCGAGGCCATCCGCGCTCATCTAGAACGTCACCGCGCCGCCGTGCTCACCGCCGCGCCCGGCGCCGGCAAGACCACGCGCGTGCCACCGGCGCTCGTCGATCGCGGCCGCGTGATGATGTTGCAGCCGCGCCGCGTGGCCGTGCGGGCCGTGGCGACGCGCATCGCGGAGGAGCGCGGCTGGACGGTTGGACGCGAGGTCGGCTGGCACATCCGCTTCGAGCGCACGTTCACAAGCGACACGCGGCTGCTGGTCGTCACCGAGGGCATCCTGACGGCGCGTCTTCAGCAGGATCCGCTCCTGTCCGACGTCACGACCCTTGTGCTCGATGAGTTCCACGAGCGCAGCATCCACCTCGACCTGGGGCTCGCGCTAGCCCGCCAGGCGTGGCTCGTGCGCAACGATCTGCACATCCTGGTGATGTCGGCCACGCTCGACGCCGCGCCCGTGTCGGGCTATCTGCAAGACTGCCCCGTGCTGCACGTGCCCGGCACCCTGCACCCGCTGCAGGTCGACTACGCGCCGGGCGAGACGGTGCCGCAAGCCGTGGTGCACCTGATGCCACGCACGCCGGGGCAGGTGCTGTGTTTCCTGCCGGGCAGCCGCGAGATCGAGCGCGCACGGCAGGAACTTTCCCAACAGGTGCCCGCCGGCGTGGAGGTCGTGCCGCTGCATGGGTCGCTCGACGGTGCGGCACAGGACGCGGCCGTGCGGGCCTCGTCGGCCCGGCGTGTGATCCTGGCGACGAACCTCGCTGAGACCTCGCTCACGGTGCCGGGCGTGTCGGCGGTCGTGGACACGGGCCTCGTGAAGGTGGCGCGCTACGACGCCGACCGCGGCCTCGATGCGCTGGTCACCGAGCGGGTCACGCTCGATTCGGCCGACCAGCGCGCCGGGCGCGCCGCCCGACTGGGCCCGGGCCTCGTGCGGCGGTTATGGGACGCGCACGACCGGCTGCGACCCGCGCGCGAGCCAGACATCAGTCGCGTGGATCTGGCGGGCCCCGTGCTCGACGTGCTGGCCTGGGGCGCGCGTCCGCACGCGTTCGAGTGGTTCGAGTCGCCGCCGCCAGGCGCCGTGGCCGCTGCGCTTAACCTCTTGCGCCGCCTGGGCGCGGTGTCTGGGCCCGACGACGCCGTGGTCATCACCGAGTTGGGACGCCGCCTGCAGCGAATGCCGGTGCACGTGCGGCTGGCGCGCATGCTCGTTGAAGGCCGCGGCGCCTCGAACGTCGCGGCGGCGTGCGCGCTGCTGGCGGAAGGGCGTCGGGCATCGTTCGCCTCGAGCGGCGCCAGGGCGTCCACGTCCTGCGATCTGCTTGCCGACCTCGACCGCTTCACGCTGCAACTTCCGCAAGTGCGGCGCCTGGCCGACGAATTGGCGAGACTCGCGCGCGTGCCCGGAGCGTCTCCGGTCGCCGCGAC
>JANNEJ010000311.1:0-3755 GCA_031378585.1 Acidobacteriota bacterium
GGAGGCGGGTGACCACGCCTACGTCCACGGCGGGGGCCGCCTGCCCGGCCGCCCGCACCGACATCGTCGACACGAACACCTCGCGCGCCAGGAAGCTCGTGAGCACCCCCACCGTGAGCTGCCAATCAAAACCAAGCGGCCGGAAGGCCGGCTCGAGTGTGTGGCCAATGCGTCCGGCGAAGCTGCCGATCTGCGACGCGCGGGTCTGCAAAGCGTCGGCTTCGGCACGGAGCGTCTCGGCCTGCGCTGGCGCCACGCCGGCCACCTCGGCCGCGCTGCGCAGCTCCACGGCGCGGGCGGGTGCCTCGACGTGCGGGTACGCGCTCAGCCACCACATCACGATGCAGATCGCCACAATCACCGTGCCGGCCGTAGTGAGAAACGCCACCCCTTGGTCGCGCGCGGTCAGCAGGGCGTTGCGCACCGAGGGCCGCTTGTATGACGGCAGCTCGAGAATCATCGGCCGGGGACGGCCCTTCAGGATGGTGCTGCCGAAGAGCTTCGCGGTGAAGAGCGCTGCGCCGGCGCCCAGCAGATAGCAGCCGGCAAACACCAGCCCGGCGGCGGCGGGACTACCCGCAAAGAGCAGCGTCGTGAGCAGCACGTACACCGGCAGACGTGCCGAACAGCTCATGAACGGCGCCACGAGAATCGTGGCGAGCCGGTCGCGCCGATCGGGGATCAGCCGCGTGCTCATGATGCCTGGCAGCGCGCACGCGTGCGAGGTCAGCAGCGGCACGAAGGCGTGGCCGGGCAACCCGAAGCGCGCTAGCAGGCGGTCCATCACGAAGGCCGCGCGCGCAAGATAGCCCGTGTCTTCGAGCAGGGTGATCAGGAAGAACAGCAGACAGATCTGCGGCAGGAACACCACTGTGCCGGCAATGCCGCCCACGATGCCCTGGGCAACCAGATCGCGCACCGGCCCGTCCGGCAGCGTCTGCTCCACGAGCTGACCGAGCTGCGCGAAGGTGGCCTCGATAAGGTCCATCGGCACGGTCGCCAGCGCAAACAGGATCCAGAAGAGCGCGCCCATGATGCCCATGAAGGCCGCGAGCCCGAACACCGGATGCGTGAGGATGTAGTCCATCCGCTCGGTAGCCCGGTCGAGCGACAGCGCGGGGTCTGACCCCGACGTCACTGAAGTGGCGACGTCGTGCGCCCATTCGCTGGCGGCGTCGGCCGCAGCGTTCGCCAGGGGCAGATCGGCAGGGCGAGCGGCACGTTCGGTGTCGAGGGCCCGTCGCAGGTCGTCCACGCCGCGGCCACTGCGCGCGACCAAGGGAATCACGGGCACGCCGAGCCGCTGGGATAGCTTCGGCACGTCGAGCACGATGCCGCGCCGGCCGGCCAGGTCCACCATGTTCAGCGCCAGTACGATACGGGTGCCCCGTGCGAGCAGCTGCGCGGCCAGCACGAGATTGCGCGACAGGTTGCAGGCGTCGGCGATGACCACGACGGCATCCGGCGCGGGCTGACGTCCCCCGGCCAGCGCGGTCTTGGCAATCAGCGCTTCGGGAGCCGCGAAGTCGAGGTCGTAGACGCCAGGCAGATCCAGCACGTCGAGCGCGGGCAACGAACCAGCAGCCTCCGCGCGGCCGGTGCGCATCGACGTGGTCGTGCCCGGAAAGTTCGACGTCTTGGCGCGCGCGCCGCAGAGCACGTTGAAGAGCGTGGTCTTGCCGGTGTTGGGATTGCCGATGAGCGCGATACGCCGTACGGGGGAGGCTGCGACCAGCGGCTCGACGTCAGGCGCGACAGCCGTGGACATCCCGGCCTACTTCTTGACGTCGGCCTCGGGCACGACATACAGACATCGCGCCACGGCACTCGACAGCCCGATGCGCGTGGCCCGCACCTGCACGATGCAGGGGTCGCCTACCTTGCAGAGGCGCATCACGCAGGCGTCGTGGAGTCCGAGCGACCGCAGCATGGTGCGCGACTCGGCATCACGCACCTCGTGCAGCGTGGCCACCGCGCCCACGGGCACCGACGTGAGCGGCACGGCTGGCGTGCCGATGGCGGGCGCAGGCGGTGGGGTCCGGGACGGCATGCTGATGACGCCCCTATTCTACCCATCCTGAGACGTGATCTCATAATGGCCACTTCGCCAATTTCGCGCGGGTGGCCGGTAGCGCCGAGCTGAATTGCGCGTTTATGCTCGTTTTCTTCGCCTTGGGGTGGCGTCAGGTCCTTGAATTACTCGCGCACCGCCCAGTCTGGCTTGTAGCCGCGCAAACCAACCCGGCCTCGGGCGGGTGCACCTGGAACAACCGACGGGCTTCCTTGAACGTCAGGGCCAGGCAACCTCCCAAGAGGATAACTGGGCCAGGCGAATCGATCGCGGGACTGGTTTGCGCAATCCGAGCGGGATCTCGAGCAGGCGCGCTCATCGCGCCGTGAGGAGCGCCATGAATGGGCGTGCTTCGCCGCGCAGCAAGCCTCGGAAAACGCAGTGAAGGCGCTCCATCTGGCCTTGGGCCAGGAGGCGTGGGGCCACACGGTCGCCAAGCTGCTCGTCGAGTTGCCGGTCGAAGTCGATGCCCTCATGATTGAGAAGGGCCGTGTCCTCGACAACCTCTACGTGCCGACACGCTACGCAAACGGCCACCCGGAAGGGGCGCCGTTCGAACATTTCGGATCTCTACAGAGCGAGGAAGCGATTCGTTATGCCGGTGAGATCATCGACTTCGTCCGTGCTCGTCTGGCCTGATCGCGTCGTCGACCGAGAGGGCCGCTGGTTGTATCCCTGACGGCAGGAAGGACCGCATGCGGGCAAGCCGCCGCGCTCACCCCTTGCGTGACGACAGGTCGCGCTGGGCCTCGGCGAGGCTCTGGCGCACGGCGTCTGACACCTTGGGGAAATCGAGGCCGAGGCCTACGATCGAGTTGGTGATGATCTTCGCGACCAGCGCGCGGGTCACCCACTTGTGGTCAGCGGGGATCACCCACCACGGCGCCCACGGGGTGCTCGTGTGCTGCAGCATGTTTTCGAACGCGCCCTGGTAGTCGTCCCAGTGCTTGCGCTCTTCGAGATCACCGAACGAGAACTTCCAGTGCTTGGCCGGATCCTCCAGCCGATCGAGGAACCGCTGCCGTTGTTCCTTCTTCGAGACGTTGAGGAAGAACTTCAGAACCAGCGTGCCGTTGCGCGTGAGGTGTACCGCCAGAGGAAGTTGTGATCGAGTTCTTCGCTCGACGGCTTCTTGAAGGCGTGGATCTGGCAGCCTTGCGGGTTCACGCCCGACATGACGTGCTTGATGGTGCCGTCTTTGCCCGCGGCGTCAGACGCGGGCGACAAGATGCGGGCGCTGGTCGCGCAGGCGCAGCCACGCGTCATCGTGCTCGAGTGCAGCGCGATTCCCGACATCGAGTACACGGCGCTCGTGATGCTGACCGACGCCGAAGAGAACCTGCGGGCCCGCGGCGTCACCTTGTGGCTGGCGAGCCTCAACCCGGGCGTGCGCAACGTGCTGGATCGGGCGCCGCTCGGGAAGGTGCTCGGCAGGGACCGGATCTTCCCGACTCTGGCTCGCGCGCTTGACGCCTATACGCGGCAGCCGCACCCGCCAGCACGGTCAGACCTCAGTGCCCTTCACCCGCACGCGTGACCGCTCAGAACACCTGGCCGATGCCGAAGTACCATCGCCGGCTCCCGCCTCGAGCCGGCACGCCCAGGTCCAGCCGGAAGATCGAGAACGGCGTGTCGAGCCGCAGCCCGGCTCCGTAGCCCACCTGCAGGTCGCCGAGAGAGATGT
>JANNEJ010000319.1:0-1898 GCA_031378585.1 Acidobacteriota bacterium
CAAACGAGATGTGCGCGAAGGGGGCCGGCGGCACCTGCTTCTTCACATGGCGCTGCACCGCGCGTATCAGGGTGCGCGAGAACCACGGCAGCAGGTCGGCAATCGTCACGACGATCACCGTGCGAATCGACGCCTTCGGCAGCACCTTCGCCACCTTGTCGGCGAACAGATCGATCACGACGAGCCCGGTGGCCCCGCTGTCGGCAAACTGGTACTCCATCTCGGGCGCGGTGTAGAGCGGGTTCGTGTTCACCATCACCAGTCCGGCCTTCAGCGCACCGAAGACCACGAGGGGATAGGCCAGGCAGTTGGGCATCTGCACGGCCAGCCGGTCGCCCGCCGCAAAGCCCGCCACCTCGCGCAGGTACACCGCGAAGGCATCCGACAGGCGATCGACGTCGGCGAAGGTGAGCCCGCCGCGCGTGCCGTTGGGCAAGAGCAGCGTGAAGGCCTCCTGCGTGGCGTACCTGGCGGCGGATTCCCGCACCAGGTCAGCGACTGTCGGCCAGCGGAGCGGCGCGAGATCCTGCGCCGTGGCGGGGTCGTAGAAGCGCGTCCAGGGTCGGGCGGGAGATGCCATCATGGGGTTGCCAGCAGTGCCGCATTGTAATGGCGACCGGGTCCCGCGCCGAAACACTACCGGAGACCTCGTTCCGCGCCCTGGGCATCATCCTTGCAAAGACCACCCGCCATGACCCGACTGAAGCGCCTGGCCCTTTGCGTCGCCCTGCTGATGGGAGCCGCCGCGTGCAGCCAGTCGCCCGAGTCGCCGACATCCCCCTCGCCGACCGGCGGCGGAGGCTCGGGCAGCACCAGCACCAGATACACCTCGATTGGCGCAAGCGACGCCCTGGGCGTGGGCTCCGCGGTGGTGTGCGCGCCCTTTGACCTCAATTGCCCGAACGGCACGGGCTGGGTGCAGCTGCTCTTCCGGCGTCTGCAGCAGGGCGGCAGCGCCACGCTGCTGAACCTGGCCGTGCCCGGCTCGGTGCTGAGCCCGGCCATCGAGACCCTGGGCCGGCGCGTCGGCCGCACCTACCCCGGCAATTTCCTGACGAACCAGGCACCTTTTACCGCCACCTCGAGCACCGTGGTCACGGTGTTTGCGGGTGGAAACGACGCCAACACGATTGGTCAGGTGGTCCAGGCGCAATTGGCCGGCGACGACGTGCGGGGCTTCATCGACCAGCAGGTGCGTCAGTGGGGCGACGATCTTGGCGCGGTGGTGCGCGCGGCGCGCCAGCGGGCGCCCAACGCCAAGGTGGTGCTGCTGAACCTGCCCAACCTGGCGGGCGCACCGTACATGTCCCGGAACTCGGCCACCGAGCGCGGCGTGATGCAACGCATCGCCGTGGGCATGAGCGAGCGGGTCAATGCGCTGGTGGGGCCGAACACCTTTGTGGTCGACCTGCTATGCGACCCACGCATTCTGGAAGCCGCCAGCTTCTCGAGCGACGGATTTCACCCAAGCGATCGCGGCTACGCGCTGATGGCGGAGTTGGCGTATCCAGCGATGGTCAACGGCTCGCACCCCTCGCCCGCGGCCGACTGCGCGCTGAAGCAGCTGGCGCCGGCGTACTAAGGCACGACCGGCGACGGCGACAGCCACGGGCTACCCGCTCAGGGGGTCCGCGCGGGGCTCGAGGCAATCCCCCTGGCCAGCAGCGGCAGCACCGCGTAGGCCGCGCCGGCAATCCACAGGTTGGCCTCGATCCCGAGCGTCATCGAGATCATGACGGCGGCAATGGAGGCGACGACGCCCGCGGCGCCGTTGGCGCCCCACATCCATGCCAGCGCCGACTCGTCTCGCGCCTGGATGAGCCGTGCGCCGTAGGGGAAACACAACCCGAGCAGGAGGGAGATCGGGGCCACGACCGCCATCACGCTGGCGATGCGTG
>JANNEJ010000341.1:0-5913 GCA_031378585.1 Acidobacteriota bacterium
CCGCAACACCGGCGCCGGCGCAATTGCCACCAACTCGACGCGAAGCTTCGTGGCCGTCAACGCCAGCAACTTCGCCGGCCAGGGTGGCAGCGCGACCAACTGCGGCACGCTCGGCCTGGCCGCCACGGCGGTCGCCATCAATCTTACGGCGGTCACGCCGGTATCGGCCGGCTACGCGACCGTCTTTCCATTCGGCACCGCCCAGCCTCTCTCGTCGAGCGTGAACTACGCGGGTGGAGATGTCGTGAACAACGCCATCATCGCGAAGATTCCCAACCCGCTGTCCTCGTTCGACTTCACGGTCTACACGTTCGCGCAGTCGCACTACGTGGCCGACATCGTTGGGTACTTCGCGCCGAACGTGGCGACGGGCCTGCAGTGCACGGACACGGCGAACACCTCAGTCACCGGCATCGTTGCCGGAGGCACGGCAAATGCGGTGGCTCCTGCCTGCCCGACGGGCTACACGCAGACCGCGACGAACTGCGAGGCGAGCAGCTGGCTGGTGCCGTTCGTGTTTTTCCATGCTGGCACTTGCTCCGCGCGGAACAACGACACGACCCCCCAGGACATCCGGGCCAGTCGCACCTGCTGCCGCGTCCCGGGACGGTAGGTCTTGCCGCGTGCCCAGGGTGGGTCGTCCCTGCCCTGGGCCGCGTCCCCTCGCCCCCTACGTCGCGAAGGTCCCGCGACGGGCAGGCCGTCACAGCCCGAACACGGCCATGGGCAGCCAGGCCGTCAGTTCCTCGATGTGCGGCTTCACGAGCGCCCGATTGCCTGCCGGGGCGTCCGGCAGCTTCACGTCGGGAATTTCGGTCTTCAGGCCGCGAGTCATCGCTTCGATGACCTGCTCGAGGTCGCGCGCGTCGTAGCGCACCGCGTCGAGGCCGGCCGCCTGATAGACCCGCGCCCGCACCCACGAGAACTCCTCGCGCGAGAACGTGTCGGCGTTCATCGCCTGCACCTGCGCACGCCAGGCCTCGAGATACACGTTCGACAGATCGCCGACCCCACCGAGCAGTTCCGGCAACGACGGCACGCGCGGGGTGCCGTCGGGCTGCGTGCCCGACAGCTCGCGATACTTGGCCGCAAACGACTCGGCGCGCGTGCCGAGCGCCAGTCGTACCTGCCGTTGCACGCGCACGAACCGCTCGACTTGGGCGGCTGAGAGCGCGCCGGATTCTGGCGCAGTGAAGGCCGCGGTCGTCGTGAGGCCCTGCTCGATGTCGGCCACGCCGCCGAGCTTCGAGACCCCCTCGGTCACGTCGGTGACCGTGCGAATCACGGGACTCACAAGTCCCCACGCGAAGTACAGCGTCGCGCCCGCCAGCACGCCGAGCAGCAGCGTGGCCAGCAGGCATCCGACGAGCACCTTCTTCATGCGCTGATGCTACCCCGAGACGCCGGCGACTCGCATGCTACTGCGATCGCAGCGCCGTCATCGGATCCACGCGCGACGCGCGGCGAGCCGGCACGAACGCCGCCGCCAGTCCGGTCGCCAGCAGCAACACCGCCACGACGCCAAAAGCGCGGGGATCGTACGGACTCACCTGGAAGAACATGATCTGCATGGCGCGCGCCAGCAGGGCCGCAAGCCCAAGTCCAACGACGATGCCGAGCGCGACCTGGCGAGCGCCCTGGGCAAGCACCACGCGCATCACCTGCCCGGAGTCGGCGCCGATGGCCATGCGCACGCCGATCTCTGGCGTCCGCTTGCTGACCGCAAAGGCCATGACCCCGTAGGGGCCCACCGTGGCCAGGAACAGCGCCGCCAGGCCGAAGACCGTGAACAGCGTGCCGAACACGCGCCACCCCCAGGTGCTGGCGTCGAGATTCTGCTGCAACGTGGTGGCGTTGAAGATCGGCAGATTGCGATCCATCTCAGTCACCATCTGGCGCACGGCCGCCGTCTGCGTCAGCGGGTCCCCCTGAGCGTGCAGCAACACGTTGAGCGACGCGCTCGGGTCCTGCGCCAGTGGCACGTAGACGGCCGTCGTCACCGAGGGACCGAGGTCCAGCTCCTGCACGTCCTGGACGACGCCCACGATGGCGCGCCAGTGGACCTCGTCATCCTGCACCACGCGGATCTGTTGGCCCACGGCACCGGCGGGAAAGTGTGCACGCTGGATGCTCTCGCTCACGACCGCCACCGGCAGGCTCTCGGCGGTGTCGCCGGGTGTGAAGACCCGGCCCTGCCGCGGGGTCACGCGCAGCACGTCGAAGTACCCGTCAGACACCGCCGACACCTGCGCCCTGGGAAACGCGCGGGCGTCCGCGTAGGTCTGCCCCGGCACGGCCACGGAGCGCTCCTGGGCGCCCGGTGGCACGCTCGTGCTGAGCGCCCGCGCGGGAGACACCCGGCAGGGCTCCCAGGCGGTCGAGCAGCGCGTCGGCGAACCGCGTGCGGCTGGGGCTATCGGCGTAGTCTGCCGGCGGCAGGCTGATGCGCGCGGCAAATACGTCGGTCGTGGCAATGCCGGGATCGAACCGCGTCACGTTCAGGATGCTTTGAATCACGAGCGCCGACACGACCAGCAGCGCAAACGACAGCGCCATTTCGGCCACGACCAGGCCGCGCGACAGCCGGCCTATGGTGAGGCTGGTCGAGCCGCACCCTCGTCGTTCAGCAGCGGCGCCACGTCGGTGCGCGAGGCGCGCAGCGCCGGCACGAGGCCCGCCACGAGCGCGGCCAGCACGGTGATGGCGGTGACGAACAGCAGCACGGTGCGGTCGATGCGCACGTCGATCCAGAAGGGCGGACTGGTGTCGGCGATGCCCTGGTTGAACATCGTCGTGCCGGCCCACGCAATGAGCAGACCGAGCGCCGCACCGGCCACCGCCAGCACCAGCACCTCGCCGAGCGTCTGGCGCACGACCTGGAAGCGCCTGGCGCCGAGTGCGGTGCGCACGGCCACTTCACGGGTGCGGTTGGCGGCGCGCGCCAGCACCAGGTTCGCCACGTTGACGCAGGCAATGACCAGCACGATCAGCACGGCGGCCAGCATCATCGTGAGCAACTGCACGGTCTCGGTGCCGACCAACTCCTCGACGTAAGTCTTCACCTCGGTGGTGATGCCGTCGCGCTTCACGGCGTCGTCCTGCAACAACTGGGCCTGGATGGCCGCCATCTCGGCCGACGCCTGCGTGCGCGACACGCCGTCCTTCAGCCGCCCAATCACCTCGAGGTCCTGCCGCGTCTCGCGACCCTCGCGCGCGGCGTTGATCGCGAGCGCGATCCACAAGTCTTGCGTCACGGGGAACGCGAACTTGGGCGGCATGACGCCGACGATCGTGGTGGCCGTGCCGTTCACGCGCAGCGTCTGGCCCAGCACATCGGCCTGCTGCTCGAAGCGGTCGCGCCACAGCCGGTCGCTGATGATGGCCACGGGCTCGGCGCCGATCCGACCCGAGGCCTCGTCGAAGTCGCGGCCGAGCACGGGCCGCGTGCGCAGCAGGCCGAACGTGTTCGGCGTGATCCACGCCGCGCGGTAACGCTCCGGGGTGCCATCTGGCCCGACGACATTGGCGTTGGCCACGTACAAGCCCGAGAGGTCTTCGAACGACCGCTGCCGCGCGCGCCACTCCGTAAACTCCCACTGCGTGGCCTCGAAATCGTCGTCGTCCTTGATGTCGAACGGCGCGATGTGCAGGAGGCGACCCGACTGCTCGAAGGGCAAGCCCCGCAGGACGGCGCCGTTCAGAATGCTGAACATCAACGTCGTGAGTCCGATGCCGAGGGCCAGCGCCACGACGGCCAGCACCGAGGTCATGGGCTGGCGGCGCACCATGCGAAGGGCGAGTCGCAGGTCGTTCATGGACACGGGATACGACCGCCCCGCGCAGGATGTTCCTGGACCTGTTGCCTTCCGCGGGATGGACTAGAGTGGAGGGATGACATGCACCCCTCGTTTCGCCTGGATCCTGGCGGCGGCGCTCGCCGCCTCGCTCACGCCGTCCACGGCCGCTGCCGACCTGCGCGCCACCGTGTTTGGCGGCGCTACCCGCATCAACGAGACCAACAAGGGCACCTTTGGTGCAGCCGTCACCTTCGGCGGACTGCTGGGCGTGGAGTTCGAAGCGGCCCGGATCTTCCTGGGATCGCTCGAGAACATCGACGTGGTCGACGCCAAAGCCAGCCTCACCACCTACATGGGGAACCTCGTCGTGCGCCTGCCCACCGGGCCCATCCAGCCCTATGGGTCAGCTGGCGTGGGTGTCGTGCGCGTGACGGGTGACGTGTCCGTGCCGTTCCTGGGCAACATCTTGAGCGCCAGCGCACAGGACGTGGGGTGGAACATCGGCGGGGGCGTCTATCTGCTGCCGTCGCCCAACTTCGGTTTCCGTGCCGACCTGCGCCATTTCCAGACGGGCGACGTGTCGTGGACCGACATCGGCAACATCACGGACCTGCCGCTGCCGAAGTTCGACTTCTGGCGCGCCACCGCGGGCGTCACGCTGAAGTTCTAGCGGCTAGGTCCTCGCGGCTAGCGGCTAGAAAGGTTGTCGATCGCCACGGGCGCCAGCGTGTCGGCCGGCGTGAACCCGAACACCTGGCCGTAAAAGTAGAGTTCGGCCTCGAGCGCGCGCACGATGTTCTCGGCCTTGCGGAAGCCGTGCTGCTCGCCTCGAAGGTCACATAGGCCACGGGCAAGCCCTTCTTCCGCACCGCGGCAGCCATCATCTCGGACTGGTCCGGAGGCACGACGTTGTCGTCCAGGCCCTGCAACAGAATGAGCGCGCAGTTGAATCTGTCGACCGCGTGGATCGGCGAGCGCTTGCGATAGGTGGCCTGCATCGCGGGATACGGCCCCACGAGCCGGTCCATATAGCGCGATTCGAACTTGTGGGTGTCGCGCGCCAGCACTTCGAGATCGCTGATGCCGTAGTAGCTGGCGCCCGCCCTGAAGGTGTCGTGGAACGCGAGCGCCGCCAGCGTCGTGTAGCCGCCGGCGCTGCCGCCGCCATGCCAGTCGAAAGGAGCAACACCGCCACGGCCCCGAACGTGCGTGCATCGTACGGGCTCACCTGGAAGAACATGAATTGCATGGCGCGCGCCAGCGGGGCGCGGTCCCACGACGTTGGCGTTGGCGACGTACAGACCTCGTGTGGTAACGTGGCCACAGTGACGGTGGGCACTGGGCTGCGACCTCGATTCCACCCAGCATTCCTGCATGCTCGTCCTGGAGCACACATTGCATCCAGTCGCCACGTGTGCCCCCCACGTACAGCGAGAGGACTGTTCGACCATGACCTTGACTGCTATCCGTTCATGCGTTGCGCTTGTCCTCGTCGCCAGCCTGGGAACTGCCTCATCTGTGACCGCGCAAGACCGCCTGTTCATTGGCAGCCTGGGGTTCGAGAACGGCGTGTTGGTGGCGCACGCCCAGGAAGTGGGGACGAGCGCCCCATTCGGACAGACAATCGGCCCGGTACCCGCGTGGGCCACCGGCCAGTTGGCGGGTGGTGGCCGCTTCGTCGTTGAACGCGCCGGCGGACTGACCGCGACGATCCTTGGCGGCCCGCCCGTGTTCGTGCCGCCGATCGTCCGCGAGGTCGTCACGGACGCTATCGTGGCGCTGCCGCAGGGCCGCGTCGTGGCCGTCGATCCCATCCGCCCGCGCGTGTTCGTGCTGGTCGGCACCGATCTCGTGCTCGCCGACCTCGCCACGGGCGCGTCAGTCTCGCTGACCAACGCCATGACCTACCCCATCGATTACGGGATTGGCGGCATCGTGCAGACACCGCCGGAGTTTCGCTACGCGCAGAATGCCGATCGCGTGTTCGTGCGGCGCGGCAACGCGGCTGCCACAGCGCCCGAGCTCGTGGCGATGGACGCGCGCGCCGGCGCATCGGTCCAGCAGGTGCCAGATCTCGGCGGACCGTTCGCGTCGTGGTTGGTCGATCCAGCGGCCG
>JANNEJ010000384.1:0-1603 GCA_031378585.1 Acidobacteriota bacterium
GGATCTCGAAGTCGAGGCGGCGATGCATCCTGCGGCCGACGGCCCGCGTCCAAGGGGTTATGCGCAACCTTCTCTTGGCCAGCCTCGTCGTCGTTGCCTCCAGCCTCGCGTCCGCGCAGTCGACGCCGGACGGAACCTGGACCTTCACCATGACCTCCCCCATGGGCAGCGTGAACGCCGTGGTCGTCATGAAGGCCGACGGCGGGACGCTCACCGGGACGTTCGACCTGGGCGGCCGCGTGTGGCCGATTGAGCAGGGCACGATCAAGGGCGACGAGATCGCGTTCGTACTCAACCGTCCCGGCGCGTCGATGACCTACGACATGAAGGGCACAGTCACCGGCGACGCCGTGGCCGGCCAGGCGATGGCCATGGGCGCGACGGTGGGCTGGTCCATGGCGCGGACGAAGTAGGCGCGCGTCGTTATGAGCGCCGCATCCGAGCACGACTCGGCGATGGGCTGGCCGCACACCGGACGCCAGCGTCCGGCGTGGGCTCTCGTGCCCTCGCCTGGGCAGGAATCCGTCTGGGACTACCCGCGTCCCCCGCGCTTGGCGCCCGACCGTCGCGAGGTGGTGGTGCGACTCGGCGAGGTCGAGCTTGCGCGCACCCGCCGTGCGATCCGCGTGCTCGAAACCGCCAGCCCGCCCACCTTCTATCTGCCGTGTGACGACGTGACACCGGGTCTGCTCGTGCCCGTGCCTGGCCGGTCGTCGTGCGAATGGAAAGGAGAGGCGCGCTACTGGTCGGTGGTCACGCCAGACCAGCGGCTCGACGGCGTAGCGTGGAGCTACCAGGCGCCGCTGGCCGCGTTCTCCGCCATCCGCGATCACGTGGCGTTCTACCCGTCGCGCCTCGAGTGCTTGGTCGATGGCGAGCGCGTGCGTCCGCAGCCCGGCCGGTTCTACGGCGGATGGATCACCAGTGACGTGGTGGGTCCGTTCAAGGGCGAGCCGGGCACTGGCGGCTGGTGATGCGCCGGCGCCCGGCCTCTACCCACCGAGCGGTGCGCAGGCAATAACCAAGCGATAGCGGATCAGTTCGCGGCGATACAAGCGCTCCAGCATCAGGCCGCCGTGGAGCGCGCCGAGCAGCACGCCGACCGGCGTGCGACCTAGGAGCGCGCCAGCACCACGGCTGAGCCACGCGAGCAGGTTGAGCTGCACCCGGCCGCGGTGCGGCATCAGCGGCGTCAAGTTCTCGTCGTGGCACACCCGCAGTCCTGCCCGTGCGAGCGCCGCGGCGAGCATCGCGTCACTTGCCACCGCTGGACACAGCCATCCCCGCCGGAAGCCCAGGTAGTCGGCATCGTCGCGCGGCAGGACGTCGCGCGGCACGTCGTCCACGATGAGCAACCGCCCGCCCGGGCGCAAGAGGGAACCAAGGCGCGCGATGGTTGCGGCCGGGTCCGGCGCAGGCGCCAGCGACTCGATTGCGATGATGAGGTCGACTCCGGTCGGCACGAGGTCGCGAAGGTCGGTGTCGTAATCGCGCACCGCGAACCGGCACGCCTCGCTGACACCGCGCCGGTCGGCCTCGGCCGTTGCGCGGGCAGCTTGGGTCGGACTCAAGGTGATGCCGCAGTAGTGCCCGCCGAGACGTG
>JANNEJ010000404.1:0-3354 GCA_031378585.1 Acidobacteriota bacterium
CGCCAGTTCTGGCCGCGCGCCTCGATCGCGCCCTGATCACTGACGTGACCGGCGTCGGCCGACGGGACGGGGCGCCCGTCTTCACGCGGCCGATGTTCCAGGGGAAGCTCGTGGCCGAGGTGGTGGCCGAGGGAGTGGCACCGCATCTCGTGTCGTTTCAGATTGGCGCCTTCCGCGCCGACGCTGCGGCCCGGGGCACCGGCGCACCGGTGTCCATCCACGTGCCGGCAATCGACACCGCGGCGCTGCGGCAGCACGCTGAGGCGCCGTTCCAGGAAAGCAAGGCTGCCGTCGATCTATCGCAGGCAGAACGGATCGTGGCGGTGGGGCGTGGCATCAAGGCGCAGGAGCACCTGACCATGGCCCAGGCGCTCGCCGATGCGTTCGGCGCCGAACTGGCCGCGTCGCGGCCGATCTGCGACAACGGGTGGCTGCCAATGGACCGGCAAATCGGCAGCTCGGGCCAGACGGTGGCGCCCAAGTTGTATGTGGCCATCGGCATCTCGGGAGCGATTCAGCATCTGGTCGGCATGAAGGGCGCGCGCACCATCGTCGCGATCAACAAGGACGCCGAGGCCCCGATGTTCGAAGTCGCCGACTACGGCATCGTCGGCGATCTCTTCGACGTGGGCCCCGCGCTCATCGCGGAGCTCAGCAAGGGCTAGGCCGCTTGCGTTCGCGGCGCGGCCCAGAGACCATCCAGCATGGAACGCGAGACGCTCGACGTCGACATCCTCGTCGTGGGCGGCGGCCCTGCCGGCCTGTCGGCCGCCCTGAGGCTGACTCAACTGCAGGGCGCGCACGGCGGGGAACCGCTGTCGATTGCCCTCATCGATAAGGCCCGCGAGCCGGGCGCCCATTCGCTCTCGGGCGCACTGCTCGATCCGTCATCGCTCGCCGATCTGGTGCCCGACTTCGTGGCCAAGGGCGCGCCGCTTGCCTGCGAGGTCACGAGCGACAACGTCTACCTGCTCGGGCCGCGGAAGCAGTTTCGACTGCCGGTGACGCCGCCGCCGTTCGAGAATCACGGCAACTACATCATCTCGCTCAGCCACTTCACCAAGTGGCTCGCCGGCCAGGTCGAGTCGGCGGGCGTCGACCTCTTCATGGGCTTTGCCGGCCAGTCGGTGCTCTTTGAAGGCTGCCGCGTCGTGGGGATCCGCACTGGCGACCGCGGCGTAGGCAAGCACGGCGCGCCACGCGGCGCGGTTGAGCCTGGCGCCGACATTCGCGCCAAGGTCACGATCTTTGCCGACGGCGTGCGCGGACACCTGACCAAGGACCTGCTCCGTACGCTGCAGATGGACAGTGCCCAGCCGGCGCAGTTTGCCATCGGGCTCAAAGAGCTCTGGGACGTGCCCAAGGACCGCCTGGCGCCCGGCACCGTGATCCACACGCTCGGCTACCCCCTTCGGCAGGAAGAGTTCGGCGGCAGCTGGATCTACGCGATGCCTGATGGGCGGTTGTCGATCGGGTTCGTCGTGGGACTCGACTACCAAGACCCGCTGCTCGACCCGCACGCGGCGTTTCAGCGCTTCAAGTTGCACCCGTTCATCTCCCGAATCCTGGCCGGCGGCCAGCTCGTGCGCTTTGGCGCCAAGGCGCTGCCTGAAGGCGGCTGGAACACGCAGCCGGCGCTGGCAGCCGACGGGGCCCTCATTGCCGGCGACGCGGCCAACTTCGTGAACTCCATGCGGCTGAAGGGCATCCACCTCGCCATGCGGAGCGGCATGCTCGCCGCCGAGACGGCGTTCTCGGCGGTGCGGGCCGGCGACACGTCCCAGCCGCGCCTGAGCGCCTACAAGTCCGCCGTCGATGCCAGCGCGATCAAGCGCGAGCTGTATCCCGTGCGCAATGTCCACCAGGCGTTTGGCGCCGGCACCTACGTCGGTGCCGCGTTTGCCGGGCTGACCATGGCCACCGGCGGCCGGTGGCCGGAGGACCTGCATGGGCACGCGGGTCACACGCGCATGGAGACGATTGGCAGCTACTACGGGCTCAACAAGCGCGACGTGATCGCTGGGTCGAATGCGGTGGTCCCCGACCGCGTGCTCACGTTCGACAAGGCCACGAGCGTGCACTACTCGGGCGCACACCATGAAGAAAACCAGCCGCCACATCTGCTCGTGCAGACCGACGTGTGCCATTCGGTCTGCGGTCCAGAGTTCGGACATCCCTGTGTCAAGTTCTGTCCCGCCAGCGTCTACGAGATGGTCGACAACGGCGCCGGCGGCCGTCGCCTTCAGCTGAACGCGTCCAACTGCGTGCACTGCAAGACCTGCGACATCATGGACCCTTACGGGGTCATTACCTGGGTCGCGCCCGAAGGCGGCGAAGGCCCGCAGTATGACGGCATGTGACCAGCGATACGGCTTCTGACGACGACCACGTGGTGCCAGCCTGGCGGCGATCGTGGCGCCGGCGGGCGCAGCTGGCCGTCATCGCCGGCCTGGGCGCGCCAGTGCTGCGCGCGTTGTGCGCCTCAGTACGCGTCGAGGTCGTGGGAGCCGAGCGGCTGGCGGCGATCGACGGCGCGGGCACCCCTTTCATTCTCGCCACATGGCACGGTCGCATTCTGCCGAGCGTGTGGTTCTGGCGCGACCGCGGTATGGTCGTCGTCATCAGTGAAAATTTCGACGGCGAGTGGATCGCGCGTATTGTCGCCAGGTTCGGGTATGGCACGGCCAGGGGATCCAGTTCCCGCGGCGGCGCGCGCGCCTTGCGTCAGCTGGTGCGCGCGGCGCAGCACGCGCCCACGGCGTTCACCGTCGACGGACCCCGTGGGCCTGCAGGCGTGGTGCAGCCAGGCGCGGTGTGGCTCGCCAGATCCACCGGGCATCCGATTGTCCCGTTTCATGCCGAAGCCGCGCGTCACTGGACGATGCGCAGCTGGGACCGCACGCAGATCCCCAAGCCGTTCTCTCGGGTCGTGATGGCCATCGGCGAACCGCTCTCCGTGGCCCACGATGCCGACCCCGTTGCCTTGGAATCCGCTCGCCACACGCTCGAACTCCGCCTGCACGACGCCGAACGCGCGTGCGGGCGGGCCCTCGCTCACCTGGACCCCGCATGATTCTGCTCAGCAGTGACCGCTTCTCGCATCACCTGACCCCGCCGGGGCATCCCGAACGGCCCGAGCGCGCCGAGGCACTGCGCCGAGTCGCCCGCTCGTGGGCCGCGGCCGGACATACCCTGATCGAACCCAGCATGGCGGACGAGGCGCTGCTGGAGCGGGTGCACGATCCGGCGTACGTGGCCGCGATTCGTGAAACAGCTGGGCACGCGGTGCGGCTCGACGCCGATACCAGCACCAGTCCCGAGTCGTACGACGTGGCGCGCCTGGCGGCTGGCGCT
>JANNEJ010000227.1:0-1968 GCA_031378585.1 Acidobacteriota bacterium
CAAGCGCCTGCGCGACCACGACCCGGTGAGCTGGTGGCCTGAGCACGATGGTGGCAAGGGCTTCTGGGCGATCACCCGTTACGAAGACCTGCTGTACGTGAGCCAGCACGTCGAGCTGTTCTCCAGCGCACAGGGCGTGACATTGGAGGAGATCGAGGGCGACGACTTCCATCTCCGCCGCAACATGCTGGAGTACGACCCGCCGGAACACACTCGCTACCGCCGGCTGGTGAGCAAGTCGTTCAGCCGCCGCGAGGTGTACTCCTACGAAGATGGCATCCGGGGCTTGGCGCGCGACGTGGTGCTTGAGGCAGCGGGCACCGAGCTGTTCGATTACACCGAGCTGATTGCCAAGCAGCTGCCGATGCGAATGCTCGGCCGCATGTTGGGCGTGCCAGACAGCGACGGCGACTGGTTGGTGAAGCAGGGCGACGCGTTGCTGGGCAACCTCGACCCGGAGATGACCGAGTACGCGGTCGGCTTCACCGATACCGAACAGTTCAAGCACATCCCGTTCCGATCGCCCGCCGCGCTCGAGCTCTACCAATACGCGGAGAAGCAAGCCGAGCTGCGCCACGAGTGCCCCGGCAAGGACCTCATCTCCGCGCTGCTCGCCCCCACCATCGACGGCGAGTGCCTCACCGACCTCCAGTTCAAGAACCTGTTCGTACTGATGATCAGCGCCGGCAACGACACAACGCGATACACGATGGCGGGGGGCTTGAAGGCGCTGGCCGAGCACCCCGAGCAGTTCCAGGAGCTCCGGCAGGCGTGCATCGATGGCGACGGCGTGATAGTCGATCGTGCCGTGGAGGAGGTGCTTCGCTGGACGTCGGTGACGATGCACTTCCGCCGCACCGCGGTCGTGGATACGGAACTCGGCGGCACGGCCATCACGGCCGGCGACAAGGTGCTGATCTGGTTTCTGTCGGGCAACGTCGACGAGCAGCGGTTCCCGCGTCCGTTCGACTTCGACATCCGGCGCACGCCCAACGATCATCTTGCGTTCGGACTGAAGAGCCCACACAAATGCCTGGGCGAGCACCTGGCGCGGCTCGAGATGCGCGTGTTCTTCGAAGAGCTATTGCCAGCGCTCGCCGACATCCGCGTGAGCGGCCCGGTGTCGCGCCTGCGATCGAATTTCATCTCAGGCATCAAGCGCCTGCCCGTCAGCGTGGTCTGGATGTAAGGCGCTTGCGCCGCGCGTGATCGGGCGCTCTTCGTCGCGCTCAAGAGTGAGACGCCCAGAAGTGCACGGCCCTGCAGCTCTGCGTGTTCGTGCTCGCGAGAACACCGTCGAGACCTGGGCGAGCGGAATCAGCTCTTCTAGTGCGGAGTCGCGGCGAACAATCTCCGTGAGCAGCAAGACTTCCGCGGCTTGTCTCCCGCCTCGATAAGTCAGGCCCCAGCGAGAACGTGATGTAACCACTCAGCGTTCCTTCAAGATTGTCGCGCTCCCCTTGCCCGCGCGCGCCGCGGTACGGCCGTTGCTCTGACCAGCCCGACCACCAGCCTCTGGTGCGTGCATCGGCTGGTCGCAACAAGGAGCACATCATGACGCGTCGGGCAGCGAAACTCACCTGGGCCATCGGAGCAGCTGCGTTGGCCGCACTCTTCGCGAACCGACACGTAGATGCACAGCTCCCGCAGGCCGTGGGCGCTTGGGCCACAGCAAGCACGGTAGCGGATGCGCGCATCGGCGCCGCATCGGCCACGCTGCCCGACGGACTGACGCTCATCGCCGGCGGCCAGCTCGCCGACGGCTCGGCCACCACCAGTGTGGTCGTCTACGATCCCGCCCTGAACGCCTTCACGACGGCGGGCCAGCTCTCGGCCGCGCGCGTGAACGCGGCGGCGGCGATCCTTACGGACGGCCGCGTGGTTGTCATCGGCGGCGTAGTGGACGGCGTGGCCACGAGCGACATCGAGGTCTTCGATGTCGCCACCGGCGTCTCCACCATTGCTGGC
>JANNEJ010000412.1:0-3487 GCA_031378585.1 Acidobacteriota bacterium
GTAGTCGTGCTCGAACTGGTAGAGCATCTCCATGTTCTCGCGCAGCACCGGCACGAAGAGCCCCATGATGTGCAGCATCCACCGCGGGGCCGCCTGCAGCCCATACGGGCGGCCGGCAAGCTCACACGCCAGACGCACGTAGTGCTCGCCCGTCATCGGCTCCTTGCTGGTGAGGGCATGCCACATCTGGCCGTAGGCCGACGGCGTGTTGCCGAGCGCCGCCACGGTGCGCCCGGCGTCGGGCGTGTATGTGAACGTGTGTGCGGCCTTGGGATTGCCGAGCCACTGCGCCGTCTTGCCGGCCGGGAGACGCTCGTGCACGGTCGCGTGGGTGAAGCTCAGCGTGGCACCAGGGCCGTAGAAATCGGCGGCGCGCACGATCATGCCGCGCAGGTTCCCGGCGCGTACTTCGTCCATCAGCATCGTGGCGATGCGCGCGCGGACCTCGCCCTTCTTGCTGCACGGGTTGTAGGGCGTGTCTTCGGTCATCGGGCCCTCGACCCGGCCATACGCGTAGACGTTGTCGAAAAACACCAGGGCGCAGTTGTGCCGCGCACAGGCATCGACGGCGTTGCGCATCACTTTCGGCCACTGGTCCTGCCACGCAGCCGTCTCGTATTTCAGGCCGGCCACCAGGTAGGCCACGTCGCTGCCTTTCACGGCGTTGGCCGTGGCGGCCGCATCGAGCAGGTCGGCCGACACCAACTCGTCGGTCGCGTGTACCGCTTTCGGCGTGCGGCTCACCTGGCGCAGGCGGCCGGTGTGCGAGGCCAGGTGCCGCGACAGGTCGCGGCCGATGACCCCGTTGGCGCCAAGAATTGTCTGCACGCCTCTATTTACCCACACTTACCCGCGGATGGGGACGGATGGAACAGCCGCTCGCCCTGCAGGTAGAATGGCGCCCGAGCCGAAGATCCTGATATGCCTATATTCCGAGTGCGCGCCATTGGTATCGCTGTGTTCGTGGCAGCCTGGATCTCCGTCCCCGATGCACGTCAGGCGAGCGCAATTCGAGTGGCCGTCGTTTCGTCGCGAGCCGACATGGTGACGGGTGGCGACGTGCTGCTGTCGGTGATCCGCCCGCTGCCGCTGCGCTCGGGCTCGGTCCGCGTGTCGGTCAGCGGCAATCCGACCGCCGTGGCCGACGTGCGCCCGGCGCAGGGGCAGACGGTGCTGGCGCTCGTCAAGGGGCTGCGGCTCGGCGGCAACGAACTCGTGGTGTCCGACGGCGGCGACGACGTGCGGCTGTGGGTGGTCAATCACCCGGTGCACGGGCCAGTGTTCTCGGGGCCACACGAGCAGCCGTTCTTCTGCGAGACGCAGAAGTTCGCGCTGCGCTCGGGCGGCACCCTCGGCGAGGCCGTCGACGAGTTCTGCTCGGTACCGACCCGCGTGGACCACGTGTATCGCTCCACCGCCGGCGGCGCACTGAAGCCCTGGCCTGCCGGCGACCGCCCCTCCGACCTCGCGATGGCCTCGGTAGCTGGCGGCGCGCCGGTGCCCTACGTCGTCCGCATCGAAACCGGCACTATCAACCGTGCGATCTACCAGACCTCGATGCTGCACGACCCGGCGAGCCCAGCGCCAGTAATTGGGCGACGAGCGGCCGGGTGGAACGGACGCCTCATCTACACCTTCGGCGGCGGCTGCAGCAACGGCTGGTATCGCCAGGCGTCGACGACGGGCGGCGTGGAGGAAGACCTGATGCTGCGCCAGGGCTACGCCGTGGCCTCGGCGTCGCTGAACGTGTTCGGCAACAACTGCAACGACCTGCTCGCGGCCGAGACCATGATGATGGTCAAGGAGCGCTTCATCGAAGCCTACGGGGCGCCGCTCTTCACGATCGGCTGGGGCTGCTCGGGCGGCTCGTACCAGGTGCTGCAGATTGCCGACAACTACCCCGGCCTGCTCGACGGCATCATCCCGGGGTGCACGTTTCCCGATGTGGGGTTCGGCACCGTGCCGACAATCACCGACGCCCGGTTGTTGAATCGCTACTTCTCGACTGGCCGGACCGTGCCGTTCACCGATGAACAGAAGCGCGCGGTGACGGGCTTTGCCAAGCTCGACACCATGGCGACGGTCACGGCGCAGGCCGGCCGCATCGCCACGAGCGAGTTCTGTCCAGAGATTCTGCCGGTGGCGATGCGCTACCACCCCGTGAACAATCCGCGCGGGGCCCGCTGCGGGGTGTTCGATCACACCGTCAACGTCTACGGGCGCGATCCGGTTACCGGCTTTGCGCGTCGTCCGCTCGACAACGTCGGCATCCAGTACGGGCTGAAGGCGTTCACCGACGGGGTGCTCACGACCGCGCAGTTCCTGGATCTGAACGAGCGCATCGGCGGCTACGACAACAACGGGGCCATGGGAGCCGCCCGCACCGAGGGCGATGTCGAGGCCATCCGCGCTGCGTATCGCACGGGCCGTCTCACGAGCGGCGCCGGCGGCCTGAAGACCACGCCGGTCATCGAGTATCGGGGATATGCCGACGACGCGCCGAAAGGCGACCTGCACCTGCGCTTCTACTCGTTCGCGATGCGCGAGCGACTGAAGAAAGCCAACGGCGGCCGCGCGGATCACTACGTGATGCTCATCGAAGACAACCGGCGTGGTCTGTACAGCGTTGGGAGCCCGGTGCTGCAGCAGGCGCTCTCGCAGATGGACGCATGGCTGTCGGCCATCGCGGCCGACGGCAGCACCGCCGATGCGGCGGCGAGGATGCTGCGCGCCAAGCCCGCGGACGTGATGGATGCCTGCTGGACACGAGACCCGGAGCCGCAGCGCATCGTCGAGCCGCAGGTGCACGGCGCAGGCCGGTGCAACGGGTTGTATCCCTCGGCCTCGTTCCCGCGCGAAGTAGCCGGCGCGTCCATTGCTGGCGATGTCGTGAAGTGTGCGCTGAAGCCCGTGTCGGCCACCGACTACAGGGCGTCGCTCTCGGCCGGCGACCTCGCCCGCCTGCGCCGGACCTTTCCGGCCG
The DNA here is from genome assembly GCA_031378585.1 of Acidobacteriota bacterium. Lineage (GTDB taxonomy): Bacteria > Acidobacteriota > Vicinamibacteria > Vicinamibacterales > UBA2999 > CADEFD01. The sequence goes on from JANNEJ010000412.1 coordinate 2,984, forward strand.
GTGTATGCGACTGGTCGAAGCCTGGTGTCGGCCAGGAGCCGCTGGCGGGCACGTGGCTGAGCTTTGGCGGGTCGTAGCCACGGCGCCAGCTCGTCGTCGGTGGTAATTGATTGAATGTCTCTGAACTGCGGCCCTACAATCCGCGGCATGAGCGCATATCTTTCGGCTGACCGACGAGGATTCGGGCTTCTGATCACGCTCGCCGTTGGGACGTTGACCGTCGCCTGCAACAGCGCGCCACCGCCAACACCCAGTACGACCACGCCTCCAGCGGCAGACGCGCCGGCGGCACCGGCCGCCGTGAACTTCGGCAGACACCACCATCCAATCACGACGGCCAATCCTGAAGCGCAGCGGCACTTCGACCAGGGCTTCGATCTGGTGTTTGGTTTCAACCACGAGGAAGCCGTCCGCTCGTTCACGCGTGCCGCGGAACTCGACCCCAAGGCCGCGATGCCTCACTGGGTCATCGCCTGGGCGCTCGGCCCCAACTACAACGCGGAC
>JANNEJ010000045.1:0-1822 GCA_031378585.1 Acidobacteriota bacterium
CCAGCAGAATTCCGAGCCCGGGATCGCCGCCGTAGGGTTGCAGACCGCCCAGGAAGAATCCTGCTGGCAGCAGCACGGCCGCGGCGACGAGACCGCGCGACGTCAGCGTGCCGTGCCCCCAATCGGCAAAGTGCGCCACCGTCAGGCCGTAGGCCACGTTGACCAATCCGAGCAGGGTGCCGTGGGCGTGGGCCAGCGTCCACATCAGGCGCCGCGTCTCGTTTACGACGTCGAGGTACGCGCGCACCTTGAAGCCGTGGAGCGTCTCGAGGATGAGTCCCAGCAGGACGAAGACGAGCACGGCGGTCCAGCCGAACCGGAGATGTCGCCGGGCCAGAGCCTCGGCCGCGATGTCACGCACGTCGCTCACAGCAGCGTCGATCCTCGCACGATTCGAGGTATGGTGTGCGCGCGCCTTCGTGCCGGCGTCAGCCTTCGCGCCTTGCGACTTCCCATGACCCGCAACCGAAGCCACTCGCCCATACCGGCCTCGCCCGACGTCCTGCGGGTCTTGACGAGCCGGCCGGCGGAGGATGCGCTGACCCGCCGCGAGGTCGCGGTCTTGGAGCTCGTCGGGCAGGGCCTCAGCAACCGGGACATCGCCGCGGCCCTGGGCATCGCCCATGAAACCGTCAAGGTGCACGTCAAGAACATCCTGCGCAAACTGGGCGTCATCAATCGCACGGCGGCGGTGATGACGGCGCTGAAGCGGGGCATCCTCCACGTCATCTGACCGCGCCAATTGCAGAGTCCAGTAACTTACCGATCGGGACTTGTCGGGCGGTGAACCGCCCGTGCGCACCACGGCAAGCGACCAGCTGACGCGCCACGCGCAGAGACGCGCTGGCGAACACCTGATACCGTGGCGGCATGGCATTCAGCCACTTCGGGCGACTCTCGGCGGTGTACTCCGTGAGGTAGTTGTAGACGTCGGTCTGCGGCCGCGACAGCGTGCCGTCCAGCAGCGCCTCGATCTCGACGCGCAATGATCGCGTCGACGCGCTAGCCGACACCACCCGTCCAACCCGGCATCAAGCGATGTCGGCCCGCACCGGGGCGTGGCCGTCGGCCTACGCAATCGGCGGATTGCCGCCCGCCAGCCGCACCACCTTCGTGGCCCGTCGCGCGGTTGGCGCGGTCTTCGCCGCGCGTCGTGGAACCGGTGTCGCCGTCTGGCCGTTCTGCGCCACCGCAGCCTTCACGAGCGCCTTGAACGCGCGCGCGTCGACGGTCTCACCTTCGTGGATGTCGATCGCCCGGCGCGTGCCGCCATCCAGGCCAGTGTTGAAGAGCCCGGCGGGATCCTCCAGTGCCGCGCCCTTGGCGAAGGTGAGCTTCACCTTGTCCTTGTAGGTCTCACCGGTGCAGATGATGCCGTCGCGCGACCACACCGGCACCCCGGCCATGGCATTCGACGCCTTCTTCCACTTCCGTTCCTCGACGACGCCGGGGGCAGCCTGCAGGATCAACGCCCGCATGCGGGTCAGGGTTTCTTCGCGCCAGTCAGACACACCACATGTATGGGCCGGCGCGCAGGGCTTGTCAAGACCGCGGCCGGATCGCGTCGAGCATCCGCCGGTGCAGCACGTCGAGCGGAACGCAGGGCTGGCGGCCTGAACGCACTTCCTCCATGGTCGGTTGATAGCGCGCGCGCCACGCCGAGGCGAAGGCGAGCCAATCGATGGTGTAACCGAGCGGCTTCAGCAGCGCCGTGGCGCCCACACGCACGTGCCGCCGCGCCAGGTTGGTCATCGTCTCCTCCGGTGCAGGCCGCGCCACTCGCCGTGGACTAACAGCCCGTGGTGAAAGTCTGGCGTCGCAC
>JANNEJ010000454.1:0-3262 GCA_031378585.1 Acidobacteriota bacterium
ACCCGCTGCACTTGACCGTGCCCGATGGCCAGTTCCTCGCGATTGTCGGCCCGTCGGGCAGCGGCAAGACGACGTTGCTGGGCCTCATGGCCGGCCTCGACGCGCCGACGACCGGCGTGATCGAGGTAGGTGGCACCGACATCACGGCGCTCGACGAGGACCGGTTGGCGGTGCTCCGTGGCGCTCGAATTGGCTTCGTGTTCCAGTTCTTTCACCTGGTGCCATCGTTGACGGCGCTCGAGAACGTGCTGGTGCCCATGGAACTGGTGGGCCGCCGTGATGCACGGGCCCGAGCTGTCACGCTGCTGGCCGAAGTCGGGCTCAGCGACCGCGGCCATCACTATCCATCGCAGTTATCGGGCGGCGAGCAGCAGCGTGTCGCAATCGCGCGCGCGCTGGCCAACGACCCGCCGCTCATCCTGGCCGACGAGCCGACCGGCAATCTCGACGGCGCCAATGGGCGGCACATCCTCGACCTGTTGCTCTCTGTGCGCTCGGCCCGTAAGGTCACGCTGGTCCTCGTCACCCACGACAATGACATCGCCGCCCTGGCCGATGCGCGGCTCACGATGCGCGACGGCCGGCCCGTGCCCGAGTTGACCACCGCCGCGGTGGGAGCCGCACGATGAGGTTTGTGCTCGCCATGGCGGCGCGCGAGATGCGCGCGTCGTGGCGGCGTCTCGTGTTCTTCTTCCTGTGCATCGCCCTCGGCGTAGGAGCCATCGTCACCCTGCGCTCCGTAATTCAGAGCGTGCGCCAGGTGTTTGCCGGCGAGGCACGTGCGCTCATCGGTGCCGACCTGTTGGTCTCGAGTTCGCGCCCCATCGAAGGCGACATGGCCGCCCGGGTGGACGCACGGCTCCGCGCGGCGGGCGCAGAGATGACCAGCACGGCCGAAACGGCGACGATGGCTCGCGCCGCCTCCTCCGTGAGTGCGCCGGCCCGCATGGTGGAACTCAAGGCCGTCGGCCCGGGGTTTCCCTACTACGGCAGGCTGGTGCTTCAGGGCGGTGCGACGTATTCGCATGGCCTCGTGGCGGGGTTCGGCGCGCTCGTGCGGCCGGAATTGCTGGCGCAGCTGGGGATTGCCGTAGGCGATCGCATCGCCATCGGCGGACGCGACTTCACGGTGCGCGGCGTGATCGACGCTGAGCCTGGTCGGCGGCTCGGCGCGTTCAGCCTGGGCCCGCGCGTCATCGTGGACATCGCCGACCTGGCGCAGACATCGCTTGTGGCCTTCGGCAGTCGCGTGACCCACCAGCGCCTCGTCAAGACGCCCGATGCCGGCCTCGTGGCGCTGGCGACGGCCTTGCGAGAGGACGCGAAGAACAGCTTCGTGCGAGTGCGCTCCTACAGCGACACCGAAGGCGACATGGGCGAGGACTTCGCGCGTGCCGAGAATTACCTGAGTCTGGTCGGTCTCGTCGTGGTGATTCTCGGTGGCGTGGGCGTGTCGAGCGTGACGCGCGTGTTCGTGCAGCAGAAGCTGAAGAGCATCGCCATCCTGAAGTGTCTCGGCGCGCGCGCCGCCCAGGTGCTGGCCATCTACATGGCGCAGGTGCTCGTGCTCGGCGCACTCGGCAGTGTCGTCGGCGTGCTGATCGCCGCCGCTGTCATGGCCTGGATTCCGCAGTGGCTCGGCCCCGCCGTGACCGCCGGTCTCGACGTGAATTATCGGCTGACCCCGTCGGCCGTGGCGCAGGGCGCGGGCACGGGCCTGCTCGTGTCCTTGTTGTTCTCGCTCGTGCCGCTGCTGGACGTGCGCCACGTGAAGCCGTCGCGGCTCTTGCGCGACGAGACGGCCACAGGCGGCCGTGATTGGGTGTGGTGGATGGCGGCCGTTGGCGTGGGCGGCTCTGTGCTGGCGCTCACCATGTGGCAGGCGGGGTCGGTTCGGATAGGGGGCATCGTCGCTATCGGCTTTGTGGTGGTTGCCGCGGTGCTGTATGCGGCCGGCGTCGCGCTCATTCGGTCGGTGCGTCCACTGTCGGCGGCCGGATGGTTCCCGCTGCGGCACGCAGCGCTTCAACTGACACGACCGGGCGGGCAAGTGCACCTCGTGCTGCTCACCGTCGGTCTGGGGACGTTCTTCATTCTGGGGGTCCGAGCCCTCCAGCAGAATCTCGTCAGCGAAGTGTCGATCGATCTGGCGACCGATGCGCCCGATATGTTCCTCCTCGACATCCAGTCCGACCAGCTGACCGGAGTCATCTCGACGCTGTCGTCGCGCAGGCCTGCTGGCGCGCCCGCACCGCGCACGTTGCCGGTGCTGCGAGCTCGCGTGGTTGGCGTGCAGGGCAAGGACCTGACGCTCGACGACTACGAGGACGTCCGCGGCCGCGGTTCGCTCGCGCGCGAGTACACGGTCACCTATCGCAGCCACCTCGAGGCGAACGAACGCATCGTGGAAGGCGTCGCGTGGAACGGGCCGTCGGCCAGCGGGGAAGTGTCGATCGAAGAGAGTCTCAAGGAGCGCTTCGGCATTCGGATTGGCGACGCCATCCGCTTCGACGTGCTGGGACGGGTCGTCACGGCGACAGTGGCCTCGGTGCGGCACGTCGACTGGAGCGACGGACGGGCCGGGGGGTTCATGTTCGTGTTCCGCCCCGGTCTGCTCGATACCGCACCCCATGGGCACATTGCGTTCGTGCGGGGGCCAGAAGCGGGTGCCGACCGGGCGCGATTGTTGAGCGACCTGGCCGGTGGCTATCCCAACGTGTCGGTGATCGATGGCCGGGAGATGCTCTCGGCACTGAAGACGGTGGTCGACAACGTGACCTTGGCCGTGACGGTGGTGGGTACGCTGGTGGTCGTGAGCGGCCTGATGATTCTGGTCGGGGCGGTGGCGATGACGAAGTTCCGGCGGGTGTACGAGGCCGCCATTCTGAAGACACTCGGCGCGACCCGCCAGGTGATCGCGACGATGCTGCTGCTCGAGTACGGGGTCCTGGGCCTTCTGGCCGGCGTACTGGGCGCGACGGGTGCGGCCGCCCTCACGTGGGCGTTGAGTCGGTTTGCCTTCGACATGGCGTATCGGCCGATCCCGGCGTTGTGGATAATCGGCATTGCCACGACGGGCGTCGTGGTGTCGGTTGTGGGCGTGGCCGCCAGCTGGGACGTGCTGCAGCGGAAGCCCACAACCGACACCACGACGCCCTACGTGGCAATGCAGATTATCCACAACGCCGGGATCGGCCGATACGCCATGTCGAAGGCAAACCGACTCAACGCCCACGTGAGGGCGGCCGCACCCGTCGCGCCC